>DASQDV010000077.1:0-16351 GCA_035633995.1 Pyrinomonadaceae bacterium
CGTGTCGCCCTGCACCAGAATCGCATCGGGCTTCAACTCCGACAACAACTCCGACAGCGACATCAGCGAGCGCGAGGCGAAGGCGGCCAGACTCTGATTCTGCTGCATCAACGACAGGTCAACGTCCGGCTTGATGTCGAACGCTCTGAGAACCTGATCGAGCATCTCCCGGTGCTGCGCCGTCGTGACCAGCACGTGCTCGAAGGCGTCGGCGTGCCGCGCCAGTTCGCGTATCACCGGAGCCATTTTGATGGCTTCGGGGCGTGTTCCGATGATGGTTACGACTTTGCGCCGGGTCATCCGTTTCGCCTCCGTTCCTTACTTCAACCAAAGGGGCGGGTTTCTCCCTGCCCGAATTATTTGGCGAGTCGGCAGAAAAAAAGCTCTGTGTTATAGATGCCGGCTTCGGGGAAATTTTCTTTGGTATATTCCACTTTAAAGCCCAGTTCGGCCAGCGCCCGGTCGATCTCGGTTCCGTAAGCACGGTAGCTGAGCGCCCTGCCCTCATCCGAGTTTGCGTCCTCGTGATACTCCTTTTCGGCGAGGTAGATGTCTTTCGTCGCATCGTCGGGATCAACAATCGCCACGCGGTAAAAAGTCTCACGACGGTCTCTGAAATGGCGGGCGGTGAAGATGTAAAATCCGCCCGGCTTCAAGACCCTCCTGATCTCCCAGTGCGCCTTGTAGTCGAGCCGCATGTGCTCCATCACGTCGCTGGTGATCACGATGTCGAAGGAGTTATCGGGAAAGGTGAGCGCTTCGAGGTTCTGGTTGGTGATGTTCGCGCCGAGGCGGATGCCCGGAGTCTCCCTCGGATGGTACGTGGATGTCTGGACATCGATCCACCTGCACCGGGCGAGTATGTCGGGGATGGGATAGGCGCAGGCGCGGAAGTGGAAAGGAGCCTGCGTGTCGTAAATTCTCAGAGACGCCCGCTTCAAATCAGGGTCAAGCTCGGCCAGGCTTGCGGCCTCCACTCCTGTCAGTTCACGTATCGCTCGCAGTATTCCGCGTGCGATGGAACGGTAGCGACTCGTGGTCAGGCAATGCGCGCAGGCCAGCGACTCGCGGTAGAGAGCCTCGTCCGTGTAAAAGAACGAAGTGTGGTTTCCGCAGACGTTACACCTGCCGGCATGCGACAGCATCCCGCGAAAATCCTCAAGGCTTTGAACGGTCTCATTCCGATGCGTGAGTTCCGAAGGCGCGGCGGCCTGTGTCCGGCTGGCCGACGAAACACCTGCCGCCTCGGGCAGCCTTTTTTCCTGAGCCTTCAAATGATTCGGATGGAGAGTCGGAGTCGCGTGTGCGTCGAGATTCTTGCGCCCCAGTACCTGCCAGAACCCCGAGCCGTAGCGAATCATAAAATCACGTCGCTCGGCGGCGGTCTCGCGGGGCGCGGACTCGACTTCATCCAGATAGCGCAACAGCCGTTCCTCGACGCGCGAGCGCAGAGGCGCGGGCACTTCGCCGAGCCCCGTCTGCGCGTAGGCGCGGAGTTCGTCAAGGTCTCGGAGTATCGCGTCAATGGTGGTGTTACCGAAGCTTTTGTCGAGCACCGTGAAACTCAAACCACTGCGCGCGAACATCTCGGCGTACTGGTCAACGTCCAGATAGTGCCCGACGGTGTAGGGCACGCCCGGCGCGTGCAGAGAGTAGTACTGTTTGGCCTCCGTGTGTTCCAACAGGGTGATGCCGAAGAGTTGGTAATGGCCGTCCCGCAGCACGTAACGCGGAAAGTACCGGTTGGGGATTTCAAAATAGACGAGGCTCTCGTCGTGCATGAGGCTGGCTATGTTAGAGAGCAACGCTTGCGGGTCGTTGACGTGTTCGATCACGTCGTTGCAGGTGATGATGTCGAAGCCGTCCTCAAACTCCCGTATTGCTGCCGCGTCGGTAATATCCTTGAGCAGGAGCGGGGCATCGAGGTTGTTATCAAGTAAATTGTAGCGCCCCAGATTGAGCAGGCTTTCGTCAATATCCACGCCGACCGCCTCGGCTCCCTGTTCCGTAAAGGCCACCAGAAAACCGCCGTAGGCGCAGCCCACGTCGAGGTATCGCTTGCCCTGCAAACTGGTATAATTCTGCAAGAGCGTGGCTATTTGCCTGCCGCGCTCGTTACAGGTAATAGCAAACTCGAAATACATCGGCAGGCACGGGTCGCCTTTCAGACTGGATAAATGGTTAGCCATCGCTTCGAAGAAACGCACGTTTCCGGCTGTTTTATACTGCTGAAAAAGCCGTGCAACTTCCGCCGCCGCGCCACCGAACTCGGGCATCATTTAAATCTCCTTACCTTATTGCCGTAGAAGACGGGCGACCGACCGGGAGACGCGCAATGCTTCATCCCGTTATCCCGCCCGCAGTAGTCATATTCTTTCGGTAGAACCTCAAACTGTTTCGCCTGATCGTCTACCTGGCGACGAACCACATGTTCCCTGTCAGGCATAGAGACCTGGCCTGCTCCTCACTTGCGGGCACGCTCGTTTCGATAAATGTCCCGGCGTAGACCTTGTAGTTATTGTTTATGGGAAAGGATAACCTAACACATTCCTCGTGAGGTATCCCGGAAAAGACGATGAGGAAAGTGTCGCCCATATTTGCCGGTGCAGGCGCAATGTCCACAGCCCCGCCCCACGCGTTCTTCGGCAGGCGGTTCGGGTCGATCATTTCTTCCGGAAAGAGTCCATCGTCGAGCGCGCGTTGCCGGTTTAGTTCCTGATAACTATGCCCTTTTTCCTTCCATCTCTTTACATTAGCGATGAGCGCGTTTATCTCCCGCGACGCCTTGTTGACACGCTCCGTGCCCGACGCCGGTGAGAGCGGCTGAAGTTGTCGCGGGTACTCTAAAAATCCGTTATCTATATCAAAGAGCAGATTCCCGGCACCAAGTGTTGAGATTCGTGCCGGTATCTCGTCGTGCGAGATGTAATTGACTTTCAGACCGGGTTGGCCGAGCAACTCCGCCAGCATCGGATACCCACCTAACGTAAATGCCCAGAAGTCTCTCTGTTCGGTGGCAAAGGTTATCGAAGCGACCTTGCTGCCCCGGTACCTTTCAACCACCGGGACATGCGCCCTGCGTGCAGCTTCGGCGGCGACTTGCCAGTGATATTGCGAATTATAGTTACTGAGAGCGCCGTTGATTCCGATCAAAAAGATCGCCGCTATCCAGATGCGACCGAGCGCCTTTCCGGATTTATCCAGACAGATTCCCAGCAATACGGCCATGCCCGCGAGCGGTTCATAGTTATAATACATCTGGAAGTTTCTGGTCAGGAGCGTCGGCGCGAAGTAGACGATGATCCACGCCACCGGAAAAAGAAATTTTCGGACGCGATCACGGGCTTGAAAGATCGTGAACCCCAGAAGCGAAATCAGTCCCAGATATAAGAGCGCATCGCCCAGACAGATCATCTGCACATTTCCGTATTGAGGAGTGGAAAACCACGCGCCCATCCGGTCTGACTTGATCGTCAGCCAGGAGCCCAGCCCGGCTGCGCCCGTCGCCCCGCTCGGGGCGATAGATAAATTCCCCACGCCCGTCGTCAGGATCAACGTCTTCAGGAAGGCAATTTTAAAGCTGAACTGCGGAGAGTAGATCGGATTAAATGACGGCGGCCCGGCGATGGTGCCGATCAGGCTGTAGCGCAAGCTCAGGTAGATGAGAATTACCACGCCCAAGGGGGATAATCGAACCGCCCACCCGGCCACCTTCTGAGGCCACGCGCCTGCCCTCAAGTCATAAGTCAACACTAAGGCCAGCACTATCACCACAGAAACGAGGCCATAGTCTTTGCTGAACACGGAGAGCGTGCAGAAGACCATCCCCAGCAGATAATCCGGCAAGTTGCGTTGGGCAATAAAACGCAGAAAAAAAAGGATGGTCAATAACAACAGCATCAGCATCACGATTGAATCGAAAATATTGATGTATCCAATCGTCGTCAGGTGCACTTTAGACAGTGCGAATAAAAGGACGGCTAAAATCCGTGCGCGCCGTGATTTCACCAGACGCAGCAGCACCCTGTAGAGCAGCAGTATATTGACAACTGAGAAGACAAAATTTCGCAGGTGGAAATCTAAGGGATTCGTTCGCAGCAGCTTAAACCAGGGTAAGCCGGAGATGAAGAATACGGGGCGAAAGAAGATGTTATCCGTCGGGCTGAAGACGGCCTGCCAGAATTTACTATCGTGTGCTCGATATTGTCCTAAGTACTGGAAATTTTCGGCAAAGAAATAAGATTGAAACGCCGGCCATGTAAGTAAAACAAGCAGCAGGCTACACGTGAGGACAACGATCAGCGTCTCTTTCCAATGGCCGGGGCTGTTGATCTCTGTGACAGAGGGTTTCATTATGAATTCATACACAATGCAGGGAAAAAGCGCCCCGTCGAGTTGTTGCTTCCGCCCGAGAACAACTGTAGCTCAACCTGATGGACGCGGCAGGATTCTGTACACATGGCCGTGTGCCGCGCGCCTCGCTGCGGTCTGCCTGCGGCACACGCAACGATAAGCAGCTTCCGGTATCTGCCGCGAAGGCCGCGAGCGTGTAACTCAGCGCCCCGCGACCGTTCGAAGAGTCCGAAAGTTGCGACTACAAGTTGATTTCACGTTTACTGTTAAGAAGTTGTACCACCGCGTTCACCCGCGCAGACCACGAGTTCTCCGATCCGACATGGCGCAGGCGGGCTTTGAATTCCTCATCCTGCGCTGCGGCGATGTCGAGCTTTTCCGAAAACTCCGTCGCGTTACGGACGATGTGAACCTCCGGGAATGCTTCGCACTCCGGCATCGGGGTGCTGAGGACTGGCTTGCCTCCGGCGAAGTACTCAAAAAGCTTGAGCGGCGAGGTGGCCTGTGTAATCTGATTTACCTTGAAGGGAATCATCGCCGCCGTCCAGCGCGCGAGGTAATGAGGCAGCGTCTCATACTTCTGCGCGGTCAAGAGCAGCACGTTCGGCTGCATCTTCAGAGTGTCGAGCGGAGGAGCGTCGGAGAGTTGATGGCCGATGACGACGAAGTTCCAATCGGGGCGCAGGCGCGCGGCCTCCGTCAGCAACTCGACATCGAGCCAACTCGCCACCGCACCATAATAGCCGACCACCGGGCGACCGTTCTCAATCATCGCGGTGAATCTCGGGTCGAGGCTGGCCGCGCCCTGCGGAGAGGCGAAGCGTTGGTACTCGACCCCGTTCGGCACATAGAGGATATCAGGCCGCGCTTCCTTCGCCTCGTCTATCAAAATTCGCGCAACGGCCAAGACCAGATCGGCCTCCTTCAACATGCGCTCGTGATTCTCCTCCAGCTTCTCTTGGTTGTAGGGAAAGACTGTCAGGTCGTCGATCCAGTCGTAGATGACCGTGCTCCGCTCCCAGCGCTCGACAAGCGGCACGTTGTAAGTCACAGCCCACAGGATCGGCTGCTCAAGCGTGTCGAGGACGCCTTTCGGACCGTTGTAGAGCCACAGGTTTTTTTCGACCTGATTGAAATCGGCGAAATGATCGACGAAGCTGCCGGCGCAATCGAAGAAGACCAGATAACCCTGCCGCGCCAGTTCGCTCGCCATGTGGTGCGGGCGTTGCGGCAGCGCGTTGCTCCACCCGATGGTGGGCAGGAAGACCACCGTGCGCTCGGCCTCAACGCCCGACTCACTGACGATCTCGCTCAGGCGTCGGCGCAGGCCGGGAAGGCGCTCGCGGTCTTGCTCGCTCAGATGCGGCTGCCACATCTCGCCCCATTTCTGTTCGTAGAGCGAGCGGTTGCACACGAAGATTTCAAAATATTTCTGATCGCCGAGCAGCTTGAAAGAGGCGCGCCCCGCGTGATGGACGAAGGCGTCGCGGGCGCAGACGCTTGTGTAGCCCGCCTGCTTGATGCGGCGCGTGTAATCGTCGTCCTCGAACATGCCGAGGCCGAAACGCTCGTCGAGCAGCCCGACCCGCTCGAAGACCTCCCGCCGCATCGCCACGCAGAACATCGCCAGCACGGGTATTTCAAAAGTCTCGCCGTCGTGCTCGCGCACGTGGCTGGCAACCCACGTCGGCATCTCCTCAAGACGGCTGTAGCCCACCGGAATCTTCGCCTCGTTGCTGATCTCGTTCGTGACCGGCCCGATGAGTCCGATCTGCGGATCGGCGGCGAGATGGCGGATCATGTTGGTGAGCCATGCGCGGCTCACCACCGTGTCGTTATTCAGGAGCACGATGTAGTCGCCCGTCGCCATCTTGATGCCGATGTTGTTGGCGGCGGCAAAACCCAGATTGCTGTCGTTCAGCACGACGCGCAGGTTCGGGCGCGCCCGTTCTTCCTCTCTGAGATATTGCGGAGTCCCGTCGGCGGAAGCATTGTCCACGACGATGACCTCGAAGTTAGGCCACTCGGTTCGCGCATAGATGCTTTGCAGGCAGAGACGATTCAAGGCGAGGTTATTGAACGTCACGACGACGATGGAAGCCCGGGGAAACACTTCGGCAACTGCGGGGGCGATGATTTCATAACGCGCCTGCCAGGTATTCTCTCTGGCGAACGCGCGGCGCTGCTCCACCATCGCCGGGTCGTCTTCCGCGAGCGCCGCGCTGATTTGCTGCTCGAACTCCTCCGGCGTCGAGGCGAGAGAGACGAGCGGCGCGAGCGCCGCCACTTCCGGGATCGGAACGGAAATCACAGGCTTGCCCGAAGCCAGCATCTCATAGGCTTTGACCGGATTGGTGGCTTCCGTGAGCGGGACACGCTTGAAGGGGATGATCGCGGCGTCGAATTGGGCGAGCCAGTCGGGTATCTCGGCGTAAGGCTTCTCGCCGACGAGACGAACGTTGGGCAGTTCCGCAAGGCGGCTCGTGTCCGCGCTGAAGGTTGAACCGACGAGCAGGAAATCCCAGTCGGGGCGTTTCTCTGCAAGGTCGGCGACGAGATTCGAGTCGAACCAATCGGAGATGGCGCCGTAGTAGCCGACGACGGGACGACCGTTCGGTCGCACGGCTTTGCCGCCCGCCCCCGCGAAGTGTTCGTAATCGCATGCGTTACGCACGAGCAGAGGCTTCGCGTTCTGCCGCCGCACCTCATCCTCAAGAAAAAGCGACGAGACGATGACCAGATCAGCCGACGCGATCAACTCGTTTTCCTGATCGAGCATCCCCTGCTCGTTGGTCGAGAAGCCCGCGTGATGATCCATGCAGTCATAGACGACCGGCCAGTTGAATTCGGCTCTCGCCTTCTTGGCGAGCGACCACCAGAAGGGCAACTGCACGAAGCTGACGGTTGCGCCACAGGAGAAGTCGCGCCGCAATGCGTCCAGCGAGTCGAACAGTTCATCGCGCGCTTCGTCGCTCAGCATTGACGTGTAGACGTTGAGCGCCTGCCCCCGAAGGGAGACTTCGTAAATGTTCTCGCCCAGTTTGTGAATCTCATAAGGCTCACCGGAGGGGCGGAACTTCTGGGATATATAAAAGACCCTGTGGTCGGTGGCCGCGAAGCGCGACATGATCTGCTGCGGGCGCTGGAAACGGAAATCCCAGTCAATGATCGGGAAACAGATAACGTCGTAAGCGCTCTCATTCTCAATGACGTGAACTTGCGCCCTCTCGTCCTCCGCCTGCTCTGCGAATCGCTTTGTCGCGCCCTCCGCCACGTCAGCGTTCTTGACGCGCACCAGCACAGAAGCGAGGGTATTGTCAGGCGTCAGCGGCAGGCCGTCCGACGCGTTCTGTAAAAAGAAGACCGTTCCATCCTGCACCCACTTCGTCGTCAACTGGCTGCCCGATGCTCCGCCGACGGCGAACAGGTCTCCGTCCGGCGCGCCGACCCTGATTTCAACCTGCGTTACATTCTCCGTGCTCCAGGACAACACCGTCTCGCCCAGCCCGCTGCCGTCGAAGACGTTGATCGGATTCGGGCTTACTTCGATGCTACCCTTTGGCGTCCGAAGGCGTTCCGGCGCGCGGGCGGAGATTTCTTCAACTGCTCCCAGGCGGTTGAACGCTCGCCACGCGCGCGAGGTGGTTATCTCACTGAGCCGCCCGAGCAATTCCTCTTTCTCCGCGACCTCCGATGAGAGTCTGCGGGCGATGCTCTCCTTCTCGGCCAACTGCGCCTCCAGCGCCCGCAGCACCTCTTCTTTCTCAGCCGCGACCAACTGCTCGCTACGCCTCTTTTCAGCCAGCAGTCTGCGCGCGGCCTGCTCCTTCTCCAGCATAAACTGGCGCGTGGTCAACTCCATATCCACCGAAAGCTGCCGTAAGTTGCGCCGACCCGTTTCCACTTGTGCCGAGAGCGATTGCAGGCTCTGTTCTTTCCTCGCGAGTTGCGCTTTTAGTGTCTCCAGAGAGAGAGCGCTCTCCTTCATCTGCGATGACAGCTTGTGCAGCGCGCGATCTTGTTCGGCGATGCGCCCGCTCAACGTCTGTATGATCCGGTCTTTGCCCGACAGGTCGGCGGCCAGCGACCCGAGCGCCTGCTCTTTGGCCGACAGGTTCGAAGTCAGCGACGCTATGACCTGCTCTTTCTCCGCCAGACCAGCGTTTAGTTGCTCGGTTTTCTTCGATAGCTCTGCCCTTAAACGGGTCACGCTCTGCTCGCCGCCGACTCTCAAGGCCAGCGCGTCTGCGAGCGCGGCGTTGAGTTCGGCCTTCTGCATGTCTTCGCGCTGAAGCTGCGCACCCCAACTGCGCGGGGCGTCTGTCCGCTCCGGCGAAATGCTGCCGAGCGCGGCCAGCAGGTAGCACTTCTGCTCCTTCGAGATAACGGGCGAACGGTGCACCCCCAGTATCTCTTCCGCGAGCGTGCCCCCCATCCCTTCGAGACTCGTGATGAAGTGTTCCGTCCACTGCTCGCCCATGAACGTCTGGCCGACGACATGAAGACCCGCGCCTTCGAAGGCTTGAGAAAAATCGGCCAGCGGAACCTCTTTGCCGAAAGGCCACTCGCCATAACCCGATTTTTGAATCCGCCACAGCCAGTACCAGTAGCACAGACGATTCGGAACCAGCGCCAGCACATAGCTGCGGCTGCGGCTCGCCATCCCGCGCAGGAAAGCCGACTGTCTCTCAAGCGTGTAGTGTTCGAGCACCCCCGAGTTGAAGACGAGATCGAAATGCTGCTCGCCGGGCGTGAACACGTCCCCGTAGATAAATTCCGCCGCCACCTGTTCCCGTTCGAAGACCCTGCGCGCGTAGTCGAGAGCCTCTCTGGAGAAATCCATCAAGCTCACTTGAAACTTCCCCGTCTGCGCGAGCGCCAGACTGTGCCAGCCGCCGCCGCACCCGGCTTCAAGGATTTTGCCGCCCTCGGGCAGCAGTTCCAAGAGGCGCTCGACGAGGTCGGCGTTAAAAGCGCGCGTCGCCTCGTCCAACTCGCTCAAGGGCAGAGTGGCGTAATATTTATCCCACTTCTCCTGTTCCGAGCCTTCGTACTCGTCCGCCGAACGCTCGCGCACGTAGGATTGCGAGCCGTAGACGACCAGAAGCTGCTGACCGTTCCAGTAGGCCGGGTCGATCTCGATTGTCTTGACCGAAAGACGCACGAAGCCTGCGAGCCGCTCCGGAAATGATTCTTCCTTAAACTGAGACCTGTGAGTTTCGTGTAAGGGATACTCGTTATACGGCACGAGCAGCACGTACAATTTGCCGCATGCGCGCAGGTGGGCTTTGATTATTTCCAGCGGGTGTTCAAAGTGCTCAAGACAGTTCGACGTGACGATACAATCGAACTCGCCGGGAATTTCACCCTGCTCCGTCACTATAAATTCGTGATTCGGGTAACGCCTGCGCGCCTCTTCGACGGCGTTCGGGGCAAAATCCAGCCCCACGATGCGGCTCTGCGGCGAAGCCTCGCCCAGCGCTTCCACGCCTTCGCCGAAAGCGCATCCCCAATCCAAAATCGTCAGAGCTTGCGAGCGCAGGAACTGCTTCTCGGGAGCGTCGAGTTCGGCCAGCAAACGCGCCATGAAATGGCGCGTCTGGTCGTCGCCGCCGTGCGCCTCCCAATGCTCCACGAAATACTCCTGCCACCACTCTCGCGAATTAATGGAACTGGAATCCTGTGTCATTCACCCTCTTCGATTCTACCGGCATGCAACTTCCAACGGCCTTCGACACGGCAGGAGACTTCTACGCTTCCTTCGGACTCCGCCGCCGCCTGTACGCAGAATGGTATTAACCGCGTCGCACCTGCGGCGGCGGCGCTCGGAACCGTGAATCTTGCGGGAGTTACGAGCCGCTGTGAGGGATGCCGGTCGGGGCAACAGGGACATCCCGCGAATTCCTTTCGAGCCACAGGCCGAAAAGACGGCGCGACCGTTTGCGGCGCACACTCTAAAGCTAGATGTTCTGGCCGACTATCTTAAATCGCTGGACGCCGTTTTTGCAAAGCTCCTTAAGGCACACGCCCTGCGTCTCGCGACATCTGAATGCCCACGAACTCTGCTGCTTTCGGCGTCAACGCAACGATGAAACTGTTGGTGTTATGTTTAGACAGGAAGCCACCCGGAGAGATGGTCTGCGCCCCGCAGTGAACGGGAAGGAAGCTACGCCATTTGCTAATTTGTTACGGGCGAGGCTCGTAGGCAGTTCAGGCCGCGCGTGTCTGCGCGCAACGGCGTCCCGCAGAGCGACGCTAAGACCCGCTTGATAATCCGGAAGAGGGAAAACTCGCCGTCCCGGAGCGCGCGCCGACTTCGCGCCGGGCGGCGATAAGGGCTTGAGGAGTAAAGGAGAGCGCCCGACCTCTGATCATCCTCTAAACGGTCGGGCTTGAAAGGAATGTGGCGGAGAGGGTGGGATTTGAACCCACGGTGGAGTTTCCCCCACTCCGGTTTTCGAGACCGGTGCACTAAGCCACTATGCGACCTCTCCGCATGAGAAACGATGAAGGAGGAACGCGGAGCGATGAAGTAAAATCATGATGTCTGTCATTCATCGTTCATCGTTCTGCGTTCAACGTTTCGGGCGCGGCGGGCGCGGAAGAATGTCTGCATCAGTTCGCGGCATTCCGCTTCGAGCACGCCCGCCGTCAATTCCATTCGATGATTCAAAGAACCGGCGTCGCAGATGCGGAAGATTGATTCGACCGCGCCTGCGCGTTCGTCGCGCGCTCCATAAACCAGACGCCGCACGCGCGCCTGCACGAGCGCGCCCGCGCACATCGCGCACGGCTCAATCGTCGAATAGACGACCGCGCCCGTGAGCCTGTAGTTTTCAATGCGTCTTGCCGCTTCGCGCAGCGCGATGATCTCTGCGTGCGCGGTCGGGTCGCAATCGGTGCGCGTGCGGTTTCCCGCGACGGCCAGAAGCTCGCCCTCAAGGCTGACGACGCACGCGCCGACGGGCACTTCGTCGTGCTCTCTGCGCGCGGCGCGAGCCGCTTCCAGAGCCACACGCATCCAGCGCGCGTCGGCGTCACCTTTCGTCTCAGGCTCAAACATATCGCGCTACAGACGCTTTCAATCAGCGGCGGACAAAAACTGACTATAGGCACGCCCGCGCCCTCTGTCAAGCGGGCAGACTTTGACCGTTCGCGCCCCTTTCTGCGACACTGCGCGGCATGCCCGACACCATCTTACGCGCCCGCGCGCCCTTCGATTTTGCCGCGACGGCGCGCTTCCTGCGCTTCACCGACGCGGAAGCCGTAGACACTTTCACGGCGGGTCGCTACCGGCGCGCGATTCACTTCGGGGGGCGACTTTTCCTGCTCACCGCCGAATCGCAAGGCGCGGCAGCACACCCGTCCGTCAGGGTCGAACTCGCGCCGGAACGCTTTGCCGCGCCGCAAATTTTGGACGAAGCCGCGCGCACGGCGAGCAATATGTTCAGCCTCACGCACGACCTCGAAGCCTGGCGCGCGCGCCTCACGCGCGATCCGTTGATGCGCCGCCTCGAAGCAGAGCATCGCGGCCTGCACCTGCCGCGCTGGCCGACGCTCTTTGAGGCGCTTGTGACCTCGATCCTCTTGCAGCAGATCGCGACGAGCGTGGCGATCATCTTCAGGCGTCGCGTCGTCGAGCAATTCGGCGAGCGTCTGGAAGCGGCGGGCAAAACTTTCTACGCCTTCCCGCGCCCCGAAGCGCTGGCGCATCGAAGCGTCGAAGAGTTGCGCGCGCTCGGCCTGTCGAACGCGAAGGCGACGTGCATCATCGAAGTGGCGCGCGCGTGCGCGGCGGGCGAACTCGATGGCGCGACGCTCGAAAAAGAGGACAACGAAATGGTCATCGCGCGCCTCTCAAGTTTGCGCGGCATCGGTCGCTGGACGGCGGAGTGGGTGTTGATGTTGCACTTCGGGCGCACGGACGTGTTTGCCGCCTCCGACCTCTTTTTGCGCGGCGTCGTCGTCAAGTATTACAACAAAGGCGTGGCGATGAACGAGCGCGAGATTCGCGCGTTCGCTGCGAAGCGTTGGGGCGCGTACCAGTCTTACAGCGCGCTCTACTTCCTCGCGGGGATGCGCGCCGGAACTATCACGCTCAAAGCGTAGCGCGTGTTATTATCCAAAGAGCGCGACCTCAGAAGGCCGACCATGAGCGCGTCGCGCGTAAAGGAAGACGACCGACCGACACGATGAAACCCGAGACGCGCCTTAGAACTCCGACCGGCTCACTCTCCGGCGGCGAACGCCAGAACACGGGCAGCTTCCGCCCCCCCGTCACGCCAACGAAAGAGACCCCCGCCCCTTCCGCCGCAGCCGCCGCGACGACGACAACTCCCGACAAAGCGCCCGACTCTTTCATGCTGCTCGGACGGAAAATCTCGCCCGCCGAATTCAACACGGCGATGGTGCATTTCTATCGCGGCGAGGTGCAGCGCTCGAACACGTGGCGCAACCGTCTCGACACGACGACCAACTGGGCTGTCCTGACCGCCGGCGCGACGCTTTCCTTCGCCTTCAGTTCAGCCGAGAACCCGCACTTCGTCATCCCGATCAACTCGATCCTCGTCGCCTTCTTCCTCTTCATGGAAGCGCGACGCTATCGCTATTACGAAATCTGGGCGAGCCGCGTGCGCGTGTTGGAGACGGGCTACTTCGCGCAGATGCTCGCGCCGACGGCCACACAGGATCAGGAATGGGCTGAGCACCTCGCGGCCGACATGCGCACGCCGCATTTCACCATCAGCGAATGGGAGGCCGTCGGGCGTCGCCTGCGCCGCAACTACCTCTGGATTTTCATCCTGCTTGCGGTCAGTTGGAACCTGAAAGTTTACCTCCACCCGTTTCCGGCGCGCGGCTTCGAAATGTTCGTCAAGCGCGCGGCCATCGGTTCGCTCTCCGGCGAGTTCATGTTGATGTTCGGCATCGTCTTCAACGCGGTCGTGCTCATCTTCGCCTTCGCCACCGTGCGTTTGAAACAGGCGACGGGCGAGGTGCTGCCGGATCACGAATTCAACTTCCACCCGATTCGCACCGTGACCACGACCATCTCGCGCGCCACCAAGCAACGCCGCGTCACCGAACGCCGCACCAAGCGCGCGCGCCAGCGCACACGCACCACGCGCCCCGGCGCAACCGGCAGTCTCACAGGCAACCTCAGCGGCGAATGGAAACGACCCGACACAGGCGAGCTCCGCCACACAGACCGCGAGCCGATCACGGAAGAAACACTTACTTAGAGCGACGAGCGACAGGTGACGAGTGACAAGTTAAAAAGCAGTAAATCGTGAATCGTAAATCGAGAAAAGAGATTTCTTTCTATTCACGATTTACGATTCACGATTTACTTGTCTTCTCTCGTTGCTCGTTACTTGTCACAGTTTTCCTATGATTGAATTGAACGGGCAGCCGTTATCGCTGGAACAGATCGCTGAGGTGGCGCGCGGGGCGGAGCGCGTGAGGCTTGCGTCAGAGGCGCGCGGGCGCATCGAAGCATCGCGGGCGTTGGTCGAACGCATCGTCGGCGAAGGGCGCGTGGTTTACGGCGTCAACACCGGCTTCGGGAAGCTGGCCGATTATTCGATCCCGCACGCCGAGTTGCGCGAGTTGCAGTTGAACCTCGTGCGCAGCCACGCGTGCGGCGTCGGCTCGCCGCTCCCCGCAGACGAGACGCGCGCGATGATGCTCCTGCGTGCGAACGTGCTCGCGCTCGGCTACAGCGGCGCGCGCCTCGCCGTCGTCGAAACTTTGATCGAGATGTTGGGGCGCGGCGTCGTGCCCGTCGTGCCGGAGAAGGGTTCGGTGGGGGCGAGCGGCGATCTCGCGCCGCTGGCGCACCTCGCGCTCGTCGTGATCGGCGAGGGCGAAGCCGTCTACGAAGGCACGCGCATGGCGGGCGCGGAGGCGCTCAGGCGCGCCGGGCTGGAGCCGCTCACGCTCGAAGCCAAAGAAGGTCTTGCGCTTTTGAACGGCACGCAGGCGCTCACTGCCGTCGGCGCACTTGCGCTCGCGCGCGCCGAACAACTCGCACACGCCGCAGACATCGCGGGCGCGATGTCGCTCGAAGCGCTGCGCGGCACGCCCGCCGCCTTCGACGCGCGCCTCCACGAAGCGCGCCCGCATCCCGGCCAAATCGCCGCAGCCGCGCACCTGCGCGCATTGCTCCGCGAGAGCGAGATCAGGGAGTCGCACCTTGAGAACGACCCGCGCGTGCAGGACGCTTACTCCCTGCGCTGCATGCCGCAGGTGCACGGCGCGGCGCGCGACTGTTTCCGGCACGCGCGCGCCGCCGTCGAAGTCGAGACGGGCAGCGCGACCGACAACCCGCTCGTCTTCGCAGACACACAGGAGATCATCTCCGGCGGAAACTTTCACGGCGCGCCGCTCGCACTCGCCTTCGACTATTGCGCCATCGCGCTCACGCACCTGATGAACATCTGCGAACGCCGCATCGAACGCCTCATCAACCCCGACATGAACGAAGGACTGCCCGCTTTCCTCACCGCGCACCCGGGCACGTCTTCCGGTTTCATGATCGCGCAGGTGGCGGCGGTGGCGCTCCTGAACGAGATGAAGGTGCTCGCGCACCCGGCGACGACCGACAATTTGCCGACCTCTGCGGGCAAAGAGGATCATGTCTCGATGGGCATGACCGCAGCAACGAAACTCCGCGCGATGGTTCAGAACGCCGAATACCTCGTCGCCATCGAACTGCTCGCCGCCGCCGAAGGACTCGAATACCGCGCGCCGCTCAAACCCGGCATCGGCGTCCGCCGCGCCTACGCGCTCGTGCGTCGCCACGCCCCGCGCCTCACGCGCGACCGCGCGCTCTCGCCCGACATCGAACGACTCGCCGCCGTCGTTCGTCGCGGCGAGTTTGATTTCTAAGACAAGTCAATCAAACTCCATGCTTTCCTTTGCGCCTCCTGCCCTGACTTTGCGCCTTTGCGAGAAATGCTTTTTCGCGCTGGAGGCGCAAAGTTAAGACCTAAGGCGCAAAGAAAAACTTTTAACTTTTCGTGTCGCTGGCGTTTAATCTTCTCGTACAGGCGAGAGGCGCGCGCGCATGTTGAAAAAGTTCTTCGTCAACTTCTGGTCAAACAAAAATTTCGGCTGGCGCATGGCGCGCATCTTTGCGCTGCTCTGCGCCGGGCTGGCGGGGTACGTCATGTTGTTCGAGGACAGTTTTATTTATTTTCCGTCGAAGTACCCGGAAGGGATTTGGGAACGCGAGCAGCCGCGTGCGCGCGAGGGCGAGATCGTCGCGCGAGTGGAAGACGTGCAACTCACGGCAGCCGACGGCGTGCGATTGCACGGCTGGTTCTGCACGCCGCTCGTCGGGCGCGCCGGAGAAGGAAGCAGCAGCGGCGACGCGCTTGAACCCGTCAAGACCGAACACACGCTCCTCTTCCTGCACGGCAACGCGGGCAACATCTCGCACCGCTACGAGATCATCGAGGGGCTGGTGAAACTGCCCGTCAACGTCCTCGTCATAGACTATCGCGGCTACGGCAAGAGCGAAGGCAGCCCGTCCGAGCAGGGGCTGTACGCGGATGCGCGCGCGGCCTGGGATTACCTGACGAACGTGCGCGGCATTCCCGCCGCGCGCATCGTCATCTACGGCGAATCACTCGGCGGCGCGGTGGCGATTGATCTGGCGAGCAAGGTGAGCGCATGCGGTCTCGTGGTGCAGTCGAGTTTCACTTCGATTGCAGACATGGCGGCGGAGGTCTTGCCGCTCGCGCCGCGCTTTTTGCTGCGCACGAAGATGGATTCGCTCTCGAAAATCGCGCAGGTCTCGTGCCCGAAACTTTTCATCCACAGCGAGGCCGACGAGATCGTCCCTTACCGGCTCGGTCGTCGCCTGTTCGACGCGGCACACGCACCGAAGCAGTTTTACGACGTGAAGAACGCGCCGCACAATCTCACGTTCGACATTGGCGGCGCGGCGTTTTACGAAGCGCTGCGGAACTTCGTCAACTCGTCGTGCGGTGGGTAA
>DASQDV010000078.1:0-4006 GCA_035633995.1 Pyrinomonadaceae bacterium
GTCGTCGGGCACGGCAAGAGCGCCGTCGGCTTCACGCTCGGACTCCTGACGTGGACGGACAAGCTGACGCTCATCACCGACGGCGACGCGGGCGACATGACGGACGAGCACCGCGCGAAGCTCGCCGAATTCAACATCCCCATCACCAACCAGACCATCGCGAAACTCGAAGGCGACGCCGAGACGCGCCAGATCAAGCACGTGCGTTTCGAGGACGGCGAATCACTCGAATGCGAAGCGCTGTTCTTCAACCTCGGCACGGAGCCTGCTTCAAATCTGCACGAGATGCTCGGCTGCCGGATTGACGAAGAGTGCGGGCTGGTCTGGGTGGACGAGGATCAGCAGACGAGCGTGCCGGGCGTCTATGCGGCGGGCGACCTCACGCCGAAGTCCCAACTCGCCGTCGTCGCCGCCGCCGAAGGTGCGATGGCCGCCATCCACATACACAAGTCGCTCATCCCGGAATCGCAGAAACTCTGAAAGGCTGTCAGTAGTCCGTTGTCCGTTGTCAGTTGTTTTGTGCCACCCGATCTTGAATCTTTCATCTCTCGCTTGAAGCTGGCCGAGCACATGCAACTGACAACGGACTACTGACAGCCTTTCCCTAGTTGCGGAAGTTCTGCGTGACCATCAGGCCGCGACGGCCTCCGTCCATGACGCCGATGCCGACGCGCCCGAACTGCGGGCGCAGGATGTTGGCGCGATGGCCGGGCGAATTCATCAAGCCCGTGTGCGCGATGGAGAGCGTGGGCGCGAGCGCGAGGTTTTCGCCCGCCGTGCGGAACGAGACGCCGCCTTCGCGTATGCGCGCGAAGGGGTCGCGGCCTTCGGGCGTGACGTGCGCGAAATAGCCGCGCGCGAACATGTCTGCCGAATGTCGCCGCGCCACCTCGCGCAGTTCGTCGTCGGCGGCGAGCGGCGCGAGTCCCGCTGCGGCGCGTTCGCGGTTGACGAGTTCGAGCATCTGCGCCTCCAACTCCGGCCTCGCCTTAGTTACAGGGACTTTGAACGGCAGTTCGACGCTCTCGTTCGACTCCGGCTTGACGGTCAGGCGGTTGAGCGTGTGCGCGATGGCGTCGCCGAAGACGGCGGAGAGCGCCGTCTCAAGTTGTTCGGTCGAGGCGGCGAGGCGATTCGCCAGCGCGCTTTCGCGTGCGCGCGTCTGCATCCCGTCGGGCAGCGGCGCGGACATGAGCAGCGCGGCGCAGATTGATGCCGTGATGAGGCCGCTCGCGAAGCCGGGCACGATGCCGAACAGGCGATTCACACGCCGCTCGTGCACGTCCTTCGGCAGACGGCGCAGCAGCGCCGCGCCGATCAGTTGAATTGCCAGCCCGGCGGCGAAGGCCGTGACGATGAAGGCGACGGGTTTATCCCACGCCTCAGCCCAGTCGAAATGCGGGGCGAGCCGGCGCGCGAGCGGCTGGTAGAAGCGCAGGCCGACGAGCAGGCTCCCCGTCCAGCGCAACAGATCGAGCAGGCCGAGGACGAAGCCCCGGTACCAGCCGTAATACGCGCTGAGAACAATGAGCGCGACGAGCAAGAGGTCGATGTAGTTTACAGTCATCACAGGTCAACCTGCCGCAAACATGTTTGCGCGGCGCTATTAAACCCGACTCGTGTTACGAAATTGTACCCGGCGGCGTTCATATCTTTACGGAATAATTTTTATGATCCTCGTCGTCAATCTCAACCTCGCCGTCGATCACATCGTCGAGTTGGACGAGTTGCGCGCGGGTCAGGTGCAACGCTCGCGTAGTGAGCGGCGGCAGGCGGGCGGCAAGGGCGTCAACGTCGCGCGCGTGCTCAGGAGGCTCGGCGAGCCGTCGCTGCTCGCCGGTTTCACGGGCGGCAGTGCGGGCGCGTTCATCGAAGCGGGCTTGCGCGCCGAGAACATCGAGGCGATTTGCACGCGCGTCGAACAGGAGAGCCGCACCTGCTTGATCTTGAACGACCACAGCCGCCGCGAGCAAACCGTCGTTAACGCACCCGGCGCTGCAATCAACGACGCGGAGTTCGCCGTCTTCGAGGCGAGCTACAAGCGTTCGCTGGCAGACGCAGAATTAGTAGTTATCACCGGCAGCCTTCCGCCCGATTTGCCGTTCGACACTTACGCGCGTTTGACGCGTGAAGCGCGCGAACAAAACGTGCGCGTACTGCTCGACTGCGCGGGCGCGCCCCTTAGCGCCGCGCTCGAAGCGCGCCCCTTCCTCGTCAAGATCAACGCGACGGAGGCGGCGGAACTTTTAGACGCGCCCGTCACGGACTTTCAGAGCGCGGCTCGCGCGGCGCGCAGGTTGCGCGAGTCGGGCGCGGAAGCGTGCGCGATGATCACGCTCGGCGCAGAGGGCGCGGTGTTTGATGTCGAGCACGCGCGATACAGATTTGCCGCCCCGACGGTGCGCGCGAAGAACAGCGTCGGGAGCGGCGATGCTGCGCTGGCGGGACTTGCCGCCGCGCTGCGTCGCAATTTGACGGCGGAAGAAGCGGGTGCGCTCGCGGTCGCCTGCGGCGCGGCGAACGCCCTGCACGGCGCGGGCGCGTGCAGCGCACAGGAGATTGCGGAGTTGCTGCCGCGCGTCGTGTGTGAAGTTGAAAAGTTTTAGAAGTTGCGGGCGCGAAGTTGAAAAGTTTTAGATAGCTGCCGTCTCAGTGAATCCAATCGGGCGGGACGAATTCGACGGCGAGGACTTCTCCGTCGGCTGTGGCGTGCGCGCCCTTCGTCGAACGGTAGGTGACGAGCACGGGGTTGGCGCGCGTGCGCAGGCCGCACTCGACGCGCCCGCGCACGTCCGCCGTGTAGCTGACGAAGCGTATGCGGTTGAGCGCGCGGCTATGCAGTTTCAGCGTGCCGCCCGGTGTTTCGACCAGCAGCGTGACGCCGCCCGCGTCCTCACACTCGACGCTCACGAGTTGGCCGCACGCCTGCTGGCCGTCGAAGCGCAGGGGCTTGAACTGCGGGCCGGGCTGCGGCATGTCGCAGGGCAGCGCCTCGGCGGCGGGTGGCGGCGCTGTCTCGCCCTCTCCCTGCTTCGCACCCGTCGCGCTCGACTCCGTCCCGCCTGCCGCGCTCGCCTCGCCCGGCAAGAAGCTGAGCGCTTTGCGTTGCGCGGCGGCCAGTTCTTCGCTCGTTCTGACTTTTTCGATGAGCGCCTGCGCTTCGGCGCGCGTGAGCGCAGAGCGCGGGTCGCGTGCGAGCGGCGCGAGTATCTCGCGCGCACGGTCGAACTCCGCGCGGCGGAGGTGGAGTTGCGCGAGGAGCAGTTTGAACTCCTGCCGTTTCGGCGCGAGCGCGGCGGCGCGGCGAACGAGCGCGAAAGCTTCGTCCAACTGCGGGCTGCGTTCGACATCGACGAGACCCAGCACGGCGTAAGCTTCGAGGAAGTTGGGCGCGAGTTCGATGACGCGTTTGAGTGCGGCGCGAATGCGCTCGGTGGTCGCGGCGTAGCCCGCGATGGTCTTCTCCGTCTCCAGACCTTCGCGGCGGAGCAAGTCCGCGTAGTAAAAATGCGCGAGATGATTCTCAGGGTCGGCTGCGACGGCGCGCTCCAAATGCTGTTTCGCCTCGTCCGGGCGATTTTGTTTGAGCCGGAGGAGGCCGAGCGAAGTGTGCGCGGCGGCGAGGCGCGCGTCCCCGTGCAGTGCGCGCGTGAGATATTCTTCGGCGTCGTCCGGGCGATTCGTGCGCAGGAGCAGATCGCCGAGCGCCGCCTGCGCCTCGGCCTCCGTGAGCGCGCGTGCCTCCAGCTTCACCTCTGCCGGAACGGGTTCGGCGAAAGTTTCGCTCCGCTCGCGGTAACGCGCGGCGCGGACGTAGGCACGAAGCTCGCTCTCCATGCGCGCGAAGTCGGAGTTGAACGCCTCGCGGAAACTTTGCTCTACCTCCGCGCCTGCGCCGACGAGTTCGAGATAGCGCGCGAGTTGCGATTGTCGCACGCCGCCCGCGTCGCTCAACAGGTAATGCACGAGCGCCCACGACTGCGCGTAAAAGACCGGATGCTTGTCC
>DASQDV010000079.1:0-17608 GCA_035633995.1 Pyrinomonadaceae bacterium
AGGCGTAAAAAGCTCATCGAGTGCGGCACCAACGCTAATTGCCTTGATAACGTCCGCGCCAACCTCACGTTGGAGTTCTTCTCCTTAAATGAATTTAGTACGCGAAGCGGCATCAACGTGTCGGACAACGGACAGTTCGTCCGGGCTTTGTACGTCTACCTTCTGCGGCGGGAGCCGAACGCGGCGGGCTACGACCAGTGGCTGAGCTATCTCAATCAGACGGGTGACCGCGTCGGCGTCGTGCGGGGCTTCATCACAAGTGATGAATACCGTGCACGGTGCTTCCCGGAGGCACACCTGCTGCTCCGTCTGGGCGCAGGTACTGAGCACTCTTCGAACATACCGGACTACATCGCGCTGTACTGGCGGCAGATGCAGGAGCAGGCTCCGTTTTTTGACGGCATCAGCATCTACGCCGTGAGCGATAACGGCACCGATCTCACCGACCGGCTCTTCACCAACATCCTGGTCGAGCAATACGAGCTCACGGAGATGACGCGGAAGATACGGACGGCGACCGAGGGCTGGCGGCAGAGCAACACCTTTACAGATAACTTCATCTTTCTTCGCTCCACTCCGTCGGTAGCTAATGGCAATTTCACTTCCTGGTCGGACGATCAGTATTGGGCGCAGGTTAATCGTAACGCCGCACGGATGGCGCGGCTGGCTAAGGATGCCGGCCTCAAAGGCTTGTTCCTTGATCCGGAACAATACATACCGGGGCACGTGCCGATCTGGTGGTGCCACGAGATGGCACCCAGAGATTTCCCCGGCCATAACCCCGACGTTGTGTGTTCAGAAGGAACACCGGGAGAGCATTTAGTTCCGATCAGGTACCACGAACTCCTCAGACGGCGCGGTCGAGAGTTTATGCTGAGTATTCTCAACGAATACCCGGATATCACGATCATATCGACGTTCGGTCATAGTTTTGCTGAACTTGTCGGCGGGACTGTTCAACTTCACGCCGGGTTCGTGGACGGCATACTAGAGGCGATACAGATTCGGAATGCGCGGTACTTCCATGACGGCATTGAGATGTACACCAACTCCGAGCCGGAGAAGCTGTACGGAGATGTAATGGGTCGCTTTACCGGTGAAAACGTGGATTACTGGGGTAGAGGCTGGTACTACGCCGTGATTAAGCCGTGGCAGCAACAATACGAACTGGGCGCGTTACCCTTCTGGCTCGACCGGGGTCTCCCACCTCAGCCTGTCGCTACACCGACGGCACCCGACCCCGCCCCCTCCCCCTACCCTGACGCTACAAAAACGGGGGATGTCATCAGGCGCATGCTCAATACCTCAGACCGTTACACCTGGCTCTACTCGGAACGAACCAGTTTCTTCAACAATCGCAATGTTCCGCAGGACATCGCCGACGCCCTTTGCCGCGCGAAGGCTGAAGCCGCAGAACAAACTCTTCGATGTGCGCCGCCCCGCCCCCTCTTCGATTTTGATGGTGACGGCAAAGCCGATGTCGGTGTTTTCCGTCCCGCGGAAGCGATGTGGTACTTGTCGCGTTCACAAGCGGGATTCGTTGCGGAGCAGTTCGGGGTCGCTACTGACGTGCTCGTGCCGGCAGACTACGACGGCGATGGGAAAACCGACATCGCCGTTTACCGCCCCTCGAACGGCACGTGGTACTTACAGCGTTCGCGCCTCGGATTTACGGCCTACCAGTGGGGGGCGGCCGGAGATAAGGTCGTTCCGGGCGACTACGACGGTGACGGGCTGGCGGATATCGCAGTCTTCCGCCCGAGTACAGGCATGTGGTGCATCGTGCAAAGCTCGAATAACCAATTTCGCTACGTAACTTTTGGGCTTAGCGAAGACCAACCCGTGCCCGGCGATTACGACGGTGATGGAAAGACGGATATGGCCGTCTGGCGGCCCTCGAACCGCATGTGGTACGTGTTGAGTTCTCAGTTTGGCACGATTAAAGGAACGCTCCACGGCGAGGCGGGGGACAGACTCGTGCCAGCCGATTACGACGGCGACGGTAAAACCGATATCGCCGTTTATCGCCCGTCGAACGGCACGTGGTACTTGCTGCGCTCCCAAGCGGGAAGTGCCCAAGTGTGGCATGGCACTTCGACGGACATCCCTGTACCAGCCGATTATGACGGCGACAACCGCGTTGACTTGGCGGTTTTCCGCCCGAGCGAGGGTCAGTGGCACATAAAGCGTTCGACAAGCGGCGATACTTCGCAGCATTTTGGAGCGAGCAGCGACAAACCGATTCCGAGTGCTTACGGTCAATGACAACTTGCAGCGGGACAGCTTGCAGAGATTTCCATCATTCGAACGGGCACAGATAACGGCAGGCTCTCGGGTAGTGTTGCAAAAACTTTCCGTCTACACAAAATATTGAGCAGCCCCATACTTTTCAGCTCAACTAATTGTGGTTAAAATATTTTTTGCAACACTACCCTTCCGTGACAAACTGCGAGCGACAAGAAACTACAACCAGTTAAGTTAACTACTGCTTAGTTTGTCATATTCAGTTCCGCGCATCACCGCCGACGATCTCCGCTGTGTGACCGGGGAGGCTGTATTCATCATTGATTTTCTGCAACAGCCAGAGCGGTTTCCCACGCTCCACCCGGCCTTTCATTTTGAATAGCCGCCACTCACCCCTGAGACGTTTGCCGTGCAGACGAAACCTTATTGAGCCCTTTCGCCAACTCGTCAGCGCATCGTCATCGCTGCCCGTTATCTCAAACGTTCCGATGTCCCACCGATAAACCTGACCCGCGCCGTAGCTCCCTTCGGGCAGTTCCCCAGTGAAAGTGAGGTAAGCGAGGGCGTGGTCTTCGACTTCGACGGCGAGCCTTTTCGCTGCCGGGTCAAGCGACACGCCTTTTGGCACCGACCAACTTTTAAGCGTCCCGCCCATTTCCAGCCGGAAGTCCCAATGAAGATGTGACGCGTGATGTTCCTGCACGACAAATTTCGCTTTAACCATTAACCAACTCCTTTAGCATAACGAGCGGAAGCATTGTGCCGCACGCCAACTTCTTCGAATAGTTCGGTGGCCTTGCTCGATGATGTTGTTAAGGTACTTCACCCGCCTCAGCTTGCACACGGGAGCCAGGACTCTCTCTTTAACAGAGACGGCAAAGGCTTCAGGATAAGAGGCATGTTTATCCGTGCCGCTCTTAAACGGCAGACTCCGATGGTCAGCCCTTCGCAACACAACCGTGGAGAATGATTCCACGCCCTAAATTCCACAGAAGAGGGCCGCCCACTTGACTATCATAGGAAGCGGGCGGCTCTCGTTCGTGTCCTCGACACAGAGCAAAATAATATTCGACGCGTAGTGTCTCCATTTGAAGGATGAGGAGTTAGGTTTCATCAATAGACCTGAGCACACAATTTGAGAGAACCTGAGGCGGGTATAATAGCTGACAGATTATTTTTGCAATAAAGCCCTTTTTACGGAGGATAATGCTGTAGGGGACTCTATCGAGGCGTCCGGCTGAACGAGATATTGGACAAGCATTTGAAAACAGATTTCAGATTGGGTATCGTGAACGCGGCGGGCAAGCGGGCAGGGTTTGTATATGTTGCTTTTCATTCCAAGATAAATCCCCCCGATTCAGCACGCTGTTCTGTCATTTCAAATCCTGATTCACATAACGCCGTTTAGCAAGGAGCACCTGTGTGCCGCGTGTGAGTTTGATAATACCGACGCGTTGTCGCCCACAGTTACTGGTGAGGGCGGTGGAAAGCGCGAAACTTGCCGGGCGCGACGTGGAAGTGGTGGTGGTGGATGACGCTTCAACGGATAGCACGGCGGAAGTTTGTCGCGCGCTCGAAGGCATCAAGTACGTCCGGCTCGAACACAATCTGGGTGTCGCCGGAGCGCGCAATGCGGGACTTCTGGAGAGTTCCGCCGAATATATAGCTTTCCTGGATGACGACGATCTGCGTCTGGCCGCCTCGCTCGACCTGCAAGTCGCCGCGCTTGCCCGCCAGCCAAAGGCGGGTTTTGTATGTGGTTCGATGCTGCTGGCGGATCAGGAAGGCCGCTTGACCGGGGAGAAGTCTGCGCCGAACCACCCCGGCGGAGACATCTTCTGGGAGCTTTTGGAACTGGCCTTTCCCGTCATGCCTTTGTCAGTGTTATTTCGCAAAGAGTGCTTCTTCCGTGTAGGGCTATTCGGTAACAGGTTGGCAGGCATCGACGATTGGGACATTTTTGTCCGCATCGCTGAGTTATATCCCGTGTTGGTCATGGATGAAGCGGTGGGCATCTACCGGCAGCCCACGCCCTGTTCCGGCCAGGGTTCATCCCGGCTGGCACGCCATCTGACCAGAGCCGTCAGTCACCAGCGGGAACTGTTGCGGCTGCCGCGTGCGATGTCGGCTTCAGCGGAGCGGCGCAGGCAGGCTCGGAGTGCTGCCATAAATCGCGTCGCCAACACCCTGCTCCGGCGTGCCGCCGAGGGGTTGCCCACAGGCTCATACGGGTTTGTCTGTGCTAACATCCTGAGCGCCCTGCGACTCGATCCTTTATACGTGGCACGCCCCGGAGTTTATAAAAGACTCTTTACGCGATTTCTTGCACCGTAGAAGTATCATGAGGTCAAGCGCCTTTCTGACGGAGACGCCCGAAGGTAGGCTATCTCTCGACAGTCATTGCGGTGCGCGGAGCATTGATGCCGGAAATCAGCCTGATCATCACCACACATAACCGCCCGCAGATGCTCGCCCGCGCCATCGAGAGCGCGCGGAAGGCCACGCGGCGTGAGGTTGAAGTCGTGGTGGTTGATGATGCCTCGACGGATGAAACAGCCCGACTCTGCCGCAGCATTCCGCATATCACGTACGTGCGTGCAGAGCGCAATCAGCGTGTCGCGGGCGCTCGCAATTTAGGCATCCTCGCCAGCCGGGGCGAGTTTCTCAGTTTTCTCGACGACGACGACGTGAGGCTGCCCGGGTCGCTCGAACGGCAGTTGACGGCGCTGGCTTCCGAGACGCGCGCGGGCTTCGTTTACGGGCAGGCGATTCTGTGCGAGCAGAACGGCACGCTAGAGGAAGATTGCTACCCGGCGTGCTGTCCGCAGGGAGATATTTTCTTCCGATTGCTGGTACAAAATTTCATCCCTTGCGGCTCGGTGGTTTTCCGCCGCGCCTGCTTGTCCCGCGTCGGCCTGCTCAATGATGCTCTGGCCGGGATTGATGATTGGGATTTATGGTTGCGCATCGCCGCGCTCTATCCGGTGATAGCTTTGGAGCAACCTGTCATAGGCTGGCGCAAATCTACGCCGGTTTCCGGGCAGGGCACTTCGCATGCGTTGGAGATAGTTAATTCCAGCACCAGACAATTCCGGGAAAGCTGGCTGGCGTTACCGCGTGTCGCGGAAGTAGCAACCTCGAAACGGCGAGAGTGCTTACATCTTTTCTCAGAAAATATGGCCAGTCATCTGCTCTGGGAGACGTGGCGTGCGTTTGCCGCCGGAGAGGTGAAGACGGCCTGCCGCAATATGCTCGGCGCGTTGCGTCTGCATCCTGCGGGAACGATACGGGTGGCGGCGCGCCGCACGAGTTTACGCTTCTTTTTGACTCATGCGCCCGGCGAGTGGCGAGCCCTTAAAGCACGCACCGGGCAATTACCAAACTCTTAGAACAATGCTATCTAATGAAGATAATCCTCGGCAAGGGTCAATTCATGGGGCCGGTGAGCGGCGCGGACGAAACGCTCGTCGCCTACGCCACTCAGCTACGTTTAGCCGGACACTCTGTCTCAGTCCTATTGATGTATCCGCACATGCCGGGGGATCAATACTACTTACGCCTCTCAAAGGCGGGCGTGCCGGTCTTCTCCATCGCCCCCGCCCGCGTCCGCGCATATTTGGATGCGGGACGCAACCTGTCGCGAAGTCTATTGCAAGTTTTCCCCAGGGCGAGACATATCCTGCGCAGAAGGGCACAACGGTTAGCCAGTAACGTGGCAGACCAGTACTTCGCTCAGTGCTGCGATCACTTAAGGAAACTGGACGCAGACCTGTTACACGTCATCACGCCCGACCCGAGCGCCGTGATCATGATTCGCGCGGCGAGCGCCGTCGGACTCCCTGTGTTTTATCAGGAGTTGGGGATACCCTATCACCCGCCGGAGTTCGAGTCGTATTACAAAGAGTTCACTTCCGTTTTGCCCCTGTGCTCTGGAGTGTCGGCACTCTCACCGCAATTGGCGCTCCATTGCCGCGAGAAGATGCCTCATGCCAATTCCCTCTCGGTGCTCCCTATCATGGCGAGCGCGCCGTTTCATCAGGTGACGGCGTCTTCGAAAGCTGCGCCCGCTCAGCCGGCGGCGGGCGTCACGTTTGGCTTCGCCGCACGGTTCGAATATTTAAAAGCCCCACATGTTTTACTGGAAGCTTTCGCCAGCATCTTCCGAGAGCGCGACGATGTCCGGCTGAAGCTGGTGGGGGTCGGCTCGCTCAGGCGGAAGCTCATGGCGCGCGCCGCCACTCTCGGCGTGGCACACGCATGCGACTTTCCCCCGGTATATACGCAACTGGAGGAGAAGGGCACTTTCATGCGGAGCTTGAACGTATTCGTATTGCCATCCCTGACAGAGGGAACGCCCAACAGCATCATGGAAGCGATGGCCTACGGCCTGCCCGTCATCTCTACGACGGTGGGAGGGATTCCCGATGTCGTCACAGCCGAAACCGGTATCCTCGTCCCGCCCCAGGACACGGAGGCTCTCGCCGGGGCCATGCTTCGGCTGGCGAACGATACGGCCTTGCGTGCCCGCATGGGCGAGGCGGCCAAATCCAGGTATGAAGAACTGTTCTCCCCGGACTCTGTATTGCCTGTGGTTATGAGCAGGTATCGAGCGGTCATCTCCGGCAAGAATAATCACCGGCAGGGCGACAAGCCGGAAGGCAATAATCTCTCTCACCCCTGGGCGGACACTTATTTCTGAAGGTTGCGGGCGAAGGTCGAAAAACGAGGCGGGAAGCTATATGGAATACACGGGTGAGAGATTTATGCCCCACCTGTCGGGCGAAATCAAATATGAACACCTGCACCGGTATATGCTTGCGCAGGAACTCGTGAGGGGCAAAGAGGTGTTAGACATCGCCTGCGGGGAGGGCTATGGCGCGGCTTTGATGTCCGCTACGGCGCGCACCGTCGTCGGCGTGGACATTGATGCGGCTGCCGTCGAACATGCCCGCCGGAAGTATGCCCCCCACCGGAATCTGGTATTCCGCATCGGCTCATGCGACTTAATCCCGCTCGCAGACCAAAGCGTCGATGTCGTTACATCTTTCGAGACCATAGAGCATCACGATAAGCACCGGGAAATGATGCGCGAAGTCCGAAGGGTGCTGCGACCCGAAGGGGTTTTCATCATTTCCTCTCCCAACCGCCCGGTCTACTCCGAATTATACGCCGGCGCGAATCCGTTTCATGTCAAGGAACTCGATTATCAGGAGTTCAGGGATTTGCTGAAAGAGCATTTCCGTCATGTCACGGTTTACGGGCAAAAGCTCGAAGCCGGTTCATTCATCTTTACTGTAGAGGACACGCCGGGGCGTGATTTCACGGCTTATGCGGGCAACGGCGAGCAACTGCGCGGCGCACTTCCTCCCCTTCGGTCACCCTCCTATTTCATCGCCCTCTGCTCCGACGCGGAGACGGGAATCGCGCAGAGCCTGGAGTCGATCTACCTCGACGATGAAGACTCCCTGCACGGGCATGCGCTGGGAGAACTACGGCGGTTGAGAGCCGAGCACCAGCAGACGACCGAACTTTACATCCGGCACGCGCTCGAACTCGAAGAGATCAAGTCCCATCTCAGCTTTAAGCTTATTTCGCGTTTGCTCTGGCCTGTCACCAAAAAACTTTTGCCTCGAAGTCTTCGCGCTCATACCGGGAAAAGCCTGTTGAGGATGAAGAACACGCCCGCCGCGCTCGCGTTGGCGCGGAAAACAGAAAAACTGCGCTTCGAGATTAACGAAGATATTTCTCAGCCCTTCGTGATCGGCAAAGGGAACCTTTACTACCTGAGCGGCTGGTGCTACCACACGCGCAGCAGTATTCAGAGGCTATACGTGCTGGTGGGCGGCGAGCCGCATGAAGTGGTCAACCATTCGCTGGCCGAAACGGCAGCATGCCGCGACCATTCATCCGGCCACGACCGGTCGGGCAACTGTCTGACAAGTCGCTTCTGGACTGCCCTCCCCTTCTCCCAACTCGACGCGCCGCGAGAGGTTAAACTTTCTTTGCGCGCCATCCTGAACGACGAAAGTGAATCCGAGGCCGAGATCGGAACTCTCAGTTTGTTGCCGTCCCCTCCGACTGATTCGCGGGCGGGATGGAACGAGTCGGCAGATGACGCATCATCTTGGCCTGTGGCGGGGGACGGGCCGCGCGTCGTCATCTGCATGGCGACCCATCAACCGCCACTCGATCTCCTCGCACTCCAGATCGAGAGTCTGATCGGGCAGTCGCACCAGAACTGGCTCTGCGTCATCAGTGACGATTGCTCCGAGCCATCCGTCTTTCGGGAGATACAGAGGCTCGCCGCTGCCGACGCGCGTTTCCGGGTGTTTAGAAATCCGACCCGGCTGGGTTTTTATCGAAACTTCGAAAGCTGCCTCAAGCTCGCGCCCGCCATGGCCGACTTCATAGCCCTCTCGGATCAGGACGATTACTGGTATCAGGACAAGCTCGCGGCATCACTGGCGGAGTTCCGTTCAGAAGATGTGCACATGGTCTACACCGATATGGACATCGTGACGCGCGACGGGGAGGTGATTTCCCGCACTTACTGGAGAACGCGTCGGAACAATTCAACAGACCTCGAATCCTTACTGATCGCCAATTCGGTCGCCGGAGCGTCCATGGTTTTTCGCGCCAGCTTGCTCGCGGAGTTGTTGCCCTTTCCCGGCATGGGCACAGACCTCTACCACGACCACTGGATCGCCTGCACCGCGCTGGCGAAGGGCAGACTGGGCTATCTGGATCGACCTCTCTACGCTTACCGTCAGCACGAGGGGAATGTCATCGGCTACGTCGAAATCCCACCCGCCCGTTTATGGGCAGAGCTACTGGGCACGGCTTACCTGCTCCGCCTCTTCTCGACCGGGACGGAGTATTTCGGCCAGTATCTGCCGGATTTATATACCGTCTACTTTGCCTTGCCCGTCAGGATCACCTTCATGGCCGGAGTCCTCAGACTACGCCTGAAGGATGCCGCGCCGGAGAAGCGCACCGTCCTCGAACAACTTGCGGGGTTCGAGCGCTCCCCTACCGCGCTGCTTGCGCAGGCAGCAAAGTCCAGGCGACGAAAACGCTCCACACTGGGCATCGAATTGATCTGCCTGCGCAGCGCACTCAACATCCGGCTTCTCAAAACTTACTTCCGCCTGAACCGCGTGCGGCTGGCCGCACGTGGCCGGCAGCAACAGGATTCGGCGAACCTACGGCTCGCAAGGAGTCTGGACGAGCAGTTTCGGCATCAGGACATAGGTGAAGATACCTGATCCCCGGCTATGTTTCGGGCGAAAGTATTGTCGCTATCATCTCCCGCGATTAGGGGCGGCAAGGCGCGGGTTTAAATCGCCGCTATCAACACGGATACGTGAAGGGTAATTTCTTGAAAAGTCTGGTCAAAAAAATTTTGCCGAGGCCGGCGAAGGTCTTGCTCCGGCGAGCTTATAATGCTCTGGCTCAACCGTATGACGGGGACACTCAGCCGCAAGTCGAAGAGCCATCCGAAGGTGAGTTGCTCCCTTCGGTCTTCTTACAAAATTACGTGGGCGGCGATTACCGGAAAGTAGGGGAGGAATTTTTCCGTTACTTCGTGGAGCTTGCCGGGTTACAGCCGCACGAAAGCGTCCTCGACGTGGGCAGCGGGTCAGGGCGCATGGCCGTCCCGCTCACCGATTATCTGAGTGACGAAGGGGCATATGAAGGTTTCGACATTTCGGCGGAGGCGGTCAGGTGGTGTCGGGAGAGGATCACGGCCAGCTTCCCCAACTTCCGCTTCCAAGTCTCCGACATCTATAACGCCGCCTATAACCCGCAGGGCAAATATCGGGCTTCAGAGTATCGCTTCCCCTACGAGGATCGGGCGTTTGATTTTGTCTTCCTGACCTCTGTTTTCACGCACCTGCTCCCGCGCGATATGGAGCACTATTTTTCTGAGATCGCGCGCGTCTTGAAGCCGGGCGGCAGGTGTCTAATTACCTATTTTCTCCTGAACGAAGATTCCATCCCGATGCTGGACGGCGGGCGGAGCATTCTTAATTTTGCGGAGCGGGGCGAACTCTACCGCACGATCAATAAGAGCAGGCCGGAGGACGCCGTCGCCTACGATGAGAAGTTCATCAGAAGTTTGTATGAGAAGTATGGGCTGGTGGTGAGCGAACCCGTCTATTACGGTTCGTGGTGCGGGAGAGAAAATTTCCTGAGCTTACAGGACATGGTGCTCGCCTCTAAGGCTTAGCCGAAAAAATGTCCGCCGCTGCATCTTCGTCGCCACTATCCTTTTATCTTTCGGAGATACCCTTTCGGGTTAAAGGTCAGGAAGAACTTTTCCCGGTCGCGATCCGGGGTGAACTGTGGCGTTTCCCGCAAAAACGACTCGACGGCCTCCGATGGCCCCGGCCCATGATTCTGGTGCACCGGGTGACCATTTACGTTCGTGTCCTCGACGATCAGATAGCTGCCTTCCGTAACCATCGTCCCATATATTCGCAACTCCCGGGCAACATGCTGCTGGCTGTGATTCGAATCGAGAATCGCCAGCACGGGGCCTCCTGCGCCCGCTACTCTCTCCTTAATTGCGCCGACGGTCTCTTCGGCGACGGACGATCCTTTCAGGTATTCTATCCTCGCATGCGCCGGGCGCGCCGGACGTTCTTCAATGTCTACGGTGATGATTTCTCCCGTGCCCAGAAGGTCGCAGATGGAGGCCAGGAAGAGCGCGCTGCCGCCCCCTGCCGTCCCCGTCTCGATGATGTAACGCGGGCGCACCTCATGTAGCAACTCCTGATAAATCCACAAATCGAGCGGGCATTTCCGCGTCTCGATACCGAGCCAGAAAGTATTCCGCCAGACGCGCGATTCATAATAAAGTTCGTGGAATTGTTCGCTGATAGAGTGCATGCTTCGTCTCGTCTCAGTCGCGTTGCCAGTAAATGCCGGTCCAATCAATCGGAATTATATCTTCCCTGATGTCGTGCGCATCACGAAAGTCATGCACGGCCTGACGACATGCCGGGAGCGCGCCGTAATCATCAACGATCAGATAGCCGCCCTTCGATAGCTTCGGATAGAGATTCGCCAGCGCCACGTAAGTTGATTCATACATATCGCCGTCGAGGCGAATCAAAGCGAAGCGCTCTGCGGGGACTATGTGCAAGGTGTCGCGGAACCAACCGGGCAAGAAGCGACACTGCTTATCCAGCAGCCCGTACTTCTCAAAATTCGAGCGCACCTCATCGAGTGTGATGGCGAGTTCCGGGCACGTGTGGCAAATGTCTCCCTCGTCCGCCGGATATTGCGCGGCATCGGGGGGAGGTAGCCCGCGAAAAGAGTCCGCGCCCCAGACGCAACGGTCTGTCACTTCGTAGGCTTTCAGAACCGCGCGCATGAAGATAATCGCGCCGCCGCGCCACACCCCCGTCTCGATCAAATCGCCCGGCACCCCTCGCAGCAGAATGTCTTCGATGCAGTGCTGTAGATTTTCAAGACGCGTCCACCCGATCATCGTATGCGCCATGGCAGGCCATTCGCGCCCTTCGAGGCGCGACTGTTCATCGAACCCCTTGACCTGCTGTTCATGCTCGCCGTAAATCAGATTGAGCAAGGTGCGCTTCATTAAATCCAGATAAAGGCGGCGCGCTTCGTTCTGCGAACTGACTCCAGCGCCCACCGGCGCTCGCACGGTTTGGAGAAGTGCATTGTCCTCTTTCACAAACTGCTCCCTTAATCAACTGAGTTCCCAGGTAGAGGGCGTTAGCGTCGCCCCGTAGACAGGGTCGTAGGCCTCGCCATTATCAAAATTATTGCGCCAGACAACTTCAAACCACGCCGCGTGGTGCAGACCGTCAATCATACCTTGATATTTATTTGCGATGCTGACGCTCAAAAGATATCTTCCGCTCCCGAGGCGTACCGGCAGCGCGCAACGGACGCGGCATGGCCTTTCTATATCGGGCAGCCTGTCGTTTTGAAAATATGAAGCGACTGTGGTAATGCGCTGCCCGACGTGATCCTCAATGGAGATGGCGACCCTCGGCTCCCTGATTACGGCGGCAGGTTCGAGCAGCAATTCGACGATCATCTTCTGGCCGGGATGGAAACGCGCGGACGCCGAAGGGCTGCCTTCGGCGGAAAGCCTCAAGCGGCGTATCACGGGGGCGCAGTCGGGCAATCGCGCCGAGTGGTTCGCCAGATCGAAATCGCCGTGCTCTTCCTGCGACGCGTCGCTGAGATAGTGGGCGATGACTGCGGCGGGCGTGCCCTCGTCCCGCAACTTCCCGGAGTCGAGCAGTAATACCCGCTCACACATCTGCTGGACGGCAGCCATGTTATGGCTGACGAACAGAATAGTCCGCCCGGCGCGGCTCACCTCCTGCATTTTGCCCAGACACTTTTTCTGGAAAGCCGCATCTCCCACGGCCAAAACTTCATCCAACAGCAAAATCTCAGGTTCCAGATGCGCGGCGACGGCGAAAGCAAGGCGCAGATACATGCCGCTCGAATAGTGTTTGACGGGCGTGTCCAGAAAATCTCCCGACTCGGCGAAATCCACTATCTCGTCGAACTTGCGCGCGATCTCCTCGCGCTTCATGCCGAGTATCGCACCGTTGAGATAAATATTCTCACGCCCCGAAAGGTCTGGATGAAAGCCCGTCCCGACTTCCAGCAGACACCCGACTCGACCGTAAATGTCTGCCGCGCCCGACGTTGGTTTCGTGACGCGCGCGAGAATCTTGAGCAGCGTTGATTTACCAGCCCCGTTGCGACCGATGATGCCGACGATCTCGCCCCGCCTGACCTCAAAGCTCAAATCCTTCAGCGCCCAAAATGGTCTGGCCTCTGCCAGCCTCCGGCGTCTCGCTAACATTCTAAGCGAGGACGTGGCGGCATTGATGAAAGCACCGCCCGGCGACGCAGACGCCTGCGAGTGCTGGCCTAGATAATAGAGCTTACTTAAATTCTCGACCTGAATAATCGGCTTCATCAAACTTGCGCTAAACCACGTCGGCGAATTTTTCTTCTGCCCGGCGGAAACAGTAGACCGAGAAGATAAGTAACGATACTGTGATCATGGCCGAGACGGCGATGGCATAGGAATCCAGTTCCCGTCCGAAAACAGCCCCCCGCATGCCTTCGATAATACCCACTATTGGATTGAGTGCGTAAACGCTGCGCCATTGTTCGGGCACTAAAGTTAACGGGTAGACGACCGGCGAAACGAACATCCAGAGTTGGAGCGCCACGGGCAAGAGCGTTCCGATATCTCGATACTTGGTGTTGAGGGTCGCCAACAAGAGGCCGAAGCCGAGCGACAGTAACGTTAGTTCCAGAACCAACAGCGGGAAGATGAGGAGGCTCCAGGCCGGGGTGATGCCCTGATAAAGCAGCATCGGCATCAGAATGAGAGAGGCGGCGAGGAAGTCTATCAACCGGACGGCGACGACGGCGCACGGGATGAGCAGGCGTGGGAAATAGACTTTTTTGATGAGGTGGGCATTGCCTATCAGGCTATAGCTAGCGCCCATACAGGCGTTGGCGAAAAAACTCCACGCCAGCAGACCGACATAAGCAAAAGCCGAGTATGGGATGCCATCCGAGGGGACGCGCATCAGCCTGCCGAGAAAGACTGTGAAGACCAGAGCCAGCAAAAGCGGCTGTAAAATGGCCCAGGTGAAACCGAGAAAAGTCTGCTTGTAGCGCACCTTGAGGTCGCGCCAAACGAGAAGATAGAACAACTCGCGATGCGCCCACACCTCTCCTAAATCAATCCCGGTCCAAGTGTCGGCAGGTCTGATTTTGATGACAGGCCGCTCCGGTAAATCAGTATGCGAAGCGAGGGGCACAGACGGGTTGGCGCTTACCGGGGCTTCGACGGATTCAAGCGGATCAATTTTTTCGCGAATAGACATGCGCGGCAAATTATTCGTAAATTCTACGTTCGGGCTACCGGAGAAGTGTGTCATTGAATGCGAGGACGGCGGCGGTCAACGGGTCGCTGTTCAATTCCCTCTCGCCGGTGGACGCGCAGTTCAGCATCTATGATGTTATCTTGTGAATGAAAGTTTGACAGGCTTTCTATCTGTCGGATGAGTCTATGGGAGCGTCTCGCGGTCGTCAAGAGAGAGCCGAAGGGTGATCCTCCCGGGGCGTGTTGCGCTAAAGCTCATTTTTGAATTTTGAGATTCAGCCTTCCCTCCTTAATTGAGTGAGAGGAAATGTCGGTTGAAACATATGCCTGGCCTCAATCCACTTGATCATCCTGTGGCGCTCCAGCATCCGTTGCGGCTTACCCCTTCGGCGTGGGCCGCACACATACCCTTCGGGATGTTTCTGGTTGATATCGTGCGCCCCGGCTTGCTGGTTGAGCTTGGCACATATTCGGGGGTGTCATTTAGCGCTTTCTGCCAGGCCGTGAAGGGGTTGGGGTTGGAGACGCGCTGCCACGCCGTCGATACCTGGAAAGGGGATAACCATAGCGGCTACTACGGCGAGGAAACGCTTGCCGATTTAAAGGCTCACATTGAGACCCATTACAAGGGATTCGCTCAATTGGTTGAGAGCACTTTCGATCAGGCGCTGGACAAATTTGAGGATGGCACAATTGACTTTCTACACATTGACGGCTACCACGCTTACGAATCAGTGAAGCATGACTTTGAGAGTTGGTTACCTAAAATGAGCGTGCGTGGAGTTGTTATCCTGCATGATACGAATGTCCGCGAGCCGGGCTTTGGCGTCTGGAAATTATGGGAAGAACTCAAAGCCACTTACCCCCACTTCGAGTTGATCCATGAGCACGGCCTGGGAGTCGTTGCCACCGGAGATGAGATGCCTCATGGCCTGCGTCTATTGACCGAAACCTCGCCCGAAGAAGCCGCTATCTGGCGTAAATTTTTCCATCAACTCGGCCAGCAGTTAAGGGTGCGTCTAGATAAAGAGACCGAGATTTACCTTCTCACCGCGCAGTTGGAGGCTCACGCCCATCAACTCCAGGTTGTCTCCCATGAACTCCGGAATATTCTCAATTCAAGAACCTGGCGTTCCCTCAGTCGCTATATGTGGCTGAAGAACTTTCTTCTGATGTCGAGCACGCGCCTACTGCAAAATTTCCGGCGTATCCGAAACGATGCTCAATAAACGGCAGTGTTACAGAATAGTCTTTCAGGTATTATCACTCGCTCAGGTTCTCTCAATTCATCGGGTCAGGACGGTTCAAGAAACCTAACTCCTCGTCCGGGCTTCGCGGGCATCCACTCATTAAGCCAAGCCAGCCCCCGGCTCGTCGGCGCTCATCGTTAACAACTGATCGCGAACTAACTCCCAGACCCCGGCGACATGTCGCTCGGTCGTCAGTACGTTGCCGACGGCGATGCGCAGAGCGAGCCGCCCACGCAGGCGCGTGTGGGTCAGGTAAGCTGCGCCGGTCGCGTTGACGCGCGCGAGCAGCCGCTCGTTCAACTCGTCCAAACGCAGATCGGATATACGCACGCCCGCATCATGGCCGGGCGTGCGTGCGCGGAAGCAGACGACCCCCATCACGACCGGCGCGAGCAACTCGAAGCGCGCGTCCGCTTCGATCCATGTGGCGACAAGGCGCGCGAGGCGGCAGGCTTCACGAATGCGCGCGGCCATCCCCTCGCGCCCGAACGAGCGGATGATGAACCAGGCTTTGAGCGCGCGGAAGCGACGACCGAGCTGGATGCCGTAGTCCATGTAATTGGGTATGTCCTCCCCGGCGCGCTCGGCGTCGCCCCGCAGGTATTCGGGTACGAGGGAGAAGACGCGGCTGAGCGCCTCGGGTCGGCGCACGTAGAGCGCGCTGAAGTCGAGGGGCACAAACAACCACTTGTGCGGGTTGAAGACGACGGAGTCGGCGCGTTCGACGCCGTGCATCACGTAACGCCCTTCTTCGAGCAGTGCCATCGCGCCGCCGTATGCCGCGTCAACGTGCAGCCAAATTTTCTGCTCGCGGCATATGTCGGCGATAGAGTCGACCGGATCAACGCTCGTCGCCGAAGTCGTCCCGACCGTGGCGACGACGGCGAGCGGATGACGAAGGGCGCGCCTGTCTTCTGCGATGGCGTGTTGAAGCGCGCGGACATTCATCCTGTACTCGTCATCCGAGGGCACGCGCCGCACGTTCGCCTCTCCGAGTCCGAGGGTGATGGCCGCTTTCTCAATTGAGTTGTGGGCTTGGTCAGAGGCGTACACGGTGAACTGCGGGACGCCGGCGCGCCCGGCAAGGCCATCTTGCCGGACGCCGAACCCCAGGTCTTCGCGCGCGGCGGCGAGTGCGTGCAGGACGGCGACAGAGGCCGTGTCGTAAACGACGCCGCGGAAGTCTGCGGGGAGGCCGAGCATCTGCCGCATCCAGTCGAGGACGACGAACTCCAATTCGGTCGCGGCGGGCGATGTCTGCCATGTCATCGCCGAGACGTTTAAGGTCGCGGCCAACATCTCGCCGATGATGCCGGGCGCGTTCGTCGTAGTCGCAAAGTAGCCGAGGAACGCCGGATGCCCCCAGTGGACGATGCCGGGCATGATGAGCCGGTCGAAATCACGCAGTATTTCGTCGAGCGGCACGGCGGACTCGGGCGGGACGGTCGGCAAACTATTCCTGATCGCGTTCGGCTCCAGAGCCGGAGAGATGCGTCGCCCTTCGATCCCGGCGCGATAGTCGGCGATCCAATCGGCGACCTCGTGCAGCAGGCGGCGGAAGTCGGCTTCGGGCAAGTCGCCCAGCTCCGGCATGGGATGTTGTGTTTCCACTCGGTCAAGGTTTGGAAGAGTTGTTCGGCGCAGCGCCACTGTTGCCGCCGACGCGCCACGCGCGACCCGTGCCTTTAGCCACCAACTTGTTTCCGAACGGATAGCCGCCGTAGACCATGCGCCAGTAAAACGCCCAGTAGGTGCTGATCACGCGCTCGGCGAGCCTCATGGGTGCGTAGAGGCAGAGCCGGGGCGGGAAGAAACGCTGCGCCCCGTCGACGAGTACACGCGCCGCAACGAGCACCGAGCCGACGGCAACCGACGCGGCGAATGCGAGCGCCCAACGCCATCCGGAGACCAACCAGACGAGCGCGAGCGCGAGCGGCAGCGCCGTGAAAAAAGCGGTCTTGGCGCGCATCACGAAATCCTCGTAGGCCTGGCGCGGCCTCTGCCCCAGCCACTTCCGCCAGCTCGGCGGGTGCTTCAGGATGAAGAAGTCGCGTGCGTAACAGACGTGCGCTCACTGCGCGCGGAAGTGGCGGACGATCTCTTCGTTGTCGAAGAGCACGTCGCCGTCGTAATGCCCGACGCGGAGCATCGCGCTACGGCGCACGCCGAGTGTGCCGGGGTAGTCGCCCTCGGCTATCCACGCGCGGTTGATGAG
>DASQDV010000080.1:0-4467 GCA_035633995.1 Pyrinomonadaceae bacterium
GAAGTGCTCGCCGCCTCGCTCGATTACGAGGCAACCCTCACGTCGCTCGCATCCTTTATCGTGCCGCGCCTCGCAGACTGGTGCGTGATCGACATGCTCACGGACGAGCGCGCGATCCGGCGTCTCGCCGTCGCGCACGAAGACCCGGCGAAGGTCGAACTGGCGTGGGATGTGGCGCGCCGCTACCCGCCGGAGATGGGCGACATGGACGGCGTCGCGAAAGTCCTGCGCACGGGGCATTCCGAAATTTACCCGAACGTCCCCGAAGAACTGCTCGCGCTCGCGGCGCGCGACGCCGAACACCTCAAGATTTTGCGCGAACTGGGTTTGCGCTCGGCCATGATCGTGCCGCTCGTCGCGCACAACCGCGTGCTCGGCGCGATCTCGTTCATCGCCGCCGAGTCCAAACGTCATTACAACGCCTCCGATCTCGCGTCCGCCGAAGACCTCGCGCACCGCGCCGCGCTCGCCATTGATAACGCGCGCCTCTACCGCGACGCGCAGGAAGTCAACCGCCTCAAGGACGAATTTCTCGCCACGCTCTCGCACGAACTGCGCACGCCGCTGACCGCCGTGCTCGGCTGGACGCGGCTGCTCAGCACGGGGCAACTCGACGATGCGACCGAGCGGCGCGCGCTCGAAACCATCGAGCGCAACGCGCAATCGCAGGTGCAACTCATAGACGACATCCTCGACGTGTCGCGCATCATTCGCGGCAAGCTGCGCCTGAATGTGCGCCCGGCGGAACTCTCGCCCGTCATCGAAGCGGCGGTTGACAGCGTGCGCCCGGCGGCGGATGCCAAAGGCATACGCTTGCAGGTCGTCCTCGATCCGGGCGCGGGGCCGGTGACGGGCGACCCCGACCGCTTGCAGCAAGTCGTCTGGAACTTGTTGTCGAACGCCATCAAGTTCACGCCGAAGGACGGGCGCGTGCAGGTCTTGCTCGCGCGCGTCAACTCGCACCTCGAACTCACCGTGAGCGACACGGGGCAGGGCATTGAAGAGAAGTTTCTGCCCTACGTCTTCGACCGCTTCCGGCAGGCCGACCCTTCGACGACGCGCAAGCACGGCGGACTCGGACTCGGACTCGCCATCGTCCGCCACCTCGTCGAACTGCACGGCGGGACTGTCACGGTCGAGAGTCGCGGGGCGGGACAGGGCACGACCTTCAAGGTGTTGCTGCCGCTGATGATCGTGCACCAGCCGGAGTTTGCGCCCGCAGGCGCGGAGGCCGCCGACGGCGCGACGCGCACACACCCGACCGCCGCCAGTGCACGCCTGACGCTTCAATGCCCGCCCGAACTCGAAGGCTTGCGCGTGTTGCTCGTGGAAGACGAACCCGACGCGCGCGAAATGCTCGTCGCCGTGCTCAGGCAATGCCGCGCCGACGTGCGCGCGGTGTCGAACGCCGCCGACGCTCTCCTGCAATTGGAGGCGTGGCGACCGGAAGTTTTGATCAGCGACATAGAGATGCCGGGCGAAGACGGCTACACGTTGATACGCAAAATTCGCGCGCTCCGGCCGGAGCACGGCGGCAAAATTCCGGCGGCGGCCTTAACCGCCTACGCACGCGCCGAAGACCGCATGCGCGCACTGCTCGCGGGCTTCCAACTCCACGTCCCGAAGCCGGTCGAACCCGCCGAACTCGCGGCGGTCGTCGCCAGCCTCGCCGGGCGCATCAGCGAAACGGCGGAAAAGTAAAAGGGAAAAAGAGAAGAAGGGAAAAGGGTCGGGGAAAAAGGGTAAAGGTAGAAAGCAAGCGGCGCACACTAAACGCGCCTTCTTGTTTTTTACCTTTACCCTTTTCCCTGAAAGTTCTGCTCAGTGTCCGGCGACGGCGCCGGCGGCGCGCGAGCGTCCCGTTGCGGCGGCGGGGCGGCGCTCGTGCTTGGCGCAGGCGCGCGCGAGTGCCTGCTCGACGCGCGGTTCGACATTACATTCCGGCTGGCGGCACACGGCGGCGAGTTCCGAGACGACGAGGTAGCGTGCGCGTTCCAGCATCCGCTGCTCGCGGAAGCTGAGCGGTTTGATGTGGCTCAGGTACGTGAGGTGCTTGAGCACGTCGGCAACTTCAAAAATGTCGCCCGTGCGCATCTTTTCGGAAAATTCTTTGAAGCGATCTTTCCAGTCGTTCGGCGCGGCGGTGAAGTCGTCGCCGAGCGCCTTCAACAACATCTCACATTCGGCGGATGAGATCGGCGAGCGCAAACCGACTTCGCCTGCGTTGGCGACGGGGACGAGGACGACTGAGTTGGTGGCTGCGAGGCGAAGAGTGTAAAAGGGGATTGCTGTTGCGCCTATCTGTTTCTGCTCGACCTGTTCGATAGTTCCGATGCCATGATTGGGATAGACGACTTTCTGACCGATTTTAAAGCCCACCACACACCTCCTAACACTGACCGAGAAATTTTCACTGCGTGAGCAGTGGCCGGGTTTTGTAGATTTACCCTCTTGCTCTCCGGGGGCGCAGGACGCGCCAAAGGCTCTGCTTAAATCGTCACAAAAGTGTAACAGCGGTTCTCGCGAAGCGTCAAGAGCAAGGTTGAGCGGGGGCGTCGGAGGATGAATTAAAGCGTCTGCCTTTCATTCATCGTTCGGCAGTCAACGTTATTCGGCATCCCCACTATGCGGCAGTTCGATGGTGAATGTCGAGCCCTGACCGGGGGTGGAGCGCACGGTAGCCTCGCCGCCATGCGCTCGCGCGAGGTGTTTGACGATGGCGAGGCCGAGACCCGTGCCGCCCAGTGCGAGCGAGCGTGCGCGGTCAACGCGGTAGAAACGCTCGAAGATGCGTTGGATGTGTGCGGGCGCGATGCCTTCGCCCGTGTCCGCAACCGAGATGCGGTCGCGCCCGTCCGCGCGCTCGTGGCTGAGACGCACCGCGCCGCCCTCGGCGCTGAACTTCACGGCGTTGTCGCACAAATTCGTGAGCATCTGTTCGAGGCGGCGCGCGTCGGCGTGCACGACTACGTCTTCGGCGACTTCGTTTTGGAGCACGATGCCGCGTTCGGCGGCGCGCGGCGCGAGCGCCGTCAGCATGTGGCCGATCAACGCGCGCAGGCGAACGGGACGCGTTTCAACCGCGACCGTCCCGGCTTCGATGGACGAGAGTTCGAGGATGTCGTCAATGAGGCTGTGCATGCGTGCGGCGTTGCGATCAATGATGGAGAGGAAGCGCCGGTTGTTGTCGGCATCGTCGAGCGCGCCCGCGTCGAGCGTCTCGACAAAGGTGCGAATGGCCGTGAGCGGCGTGCGCAGTTCGTGCGAGACGTTGGAGAGAAATTCCTGCCGGACGCGCTCAAGGCGTTCGAGCCGCGTGATGTCGAAGAAGACGCCAATCGCGCCGCGCGCTGAAGCGTTTGGCGCGCCCGCCGCCGCGCTTCTCTGTTGAAACGGCGCGACGCGCAGATCGAAGACGCGCCGCTCCGCATCCATCAACTCGACTTTGGCTTCGACGCGCTCGCCGCGCTCAATCGCGCCGAAATAGGCCGAGAGCACCGCAGGGTTGCGCGTCAACTCGCCGAGGCGCGGCGACTGCTGCTGCTGCTGCCACTCGGCTTCTCCCGCCGTCTCGCCAAACCCGAACAGCGCGCGCGCCGCCGCGTTCGACGCCACCACGCGCAACTCGCCGTCAACCACCAGCATGCCTTCGCGCATGCTGTTCAATATCGCTTCGAGCAACTCGCTCGCCGGAACGCTCGCCGTCGCCCGCGCCGCATGCGCCAGAGACTTCGCGCTCGGAGTCAATTGTTTATCCCGTTCGGACGCTGCCAAAGCTGCGCCGGACGACAACTCGCGCCGCCTGCTGCCATCCGCCAGAAAGAGGCTCGCCGCCAGCGCCCCCGCCAGCGCGAACACAAGCGCCAACCACTCGGCGCCCGCCGGATACCAGAAGACCAGCGCCGCGAACGCCAACACGAGCGCGCCGCACAACATCCACGCGGAGATCAAACGCAGAGACATAAGGGCAATGACAAGCGACGAGTGACCGGATAAAACAGTGAATCGTGAATCGTAAATCGTGAATAGAATAAGACAGTCCTTCTCTATTTACGATTGACGATTCACGATTTGCCTGTCTTCAACTTGTCGCTTGTCCTACGTCGCTTGTCGCTGCATCAGGTGAGACGGTCGATCAGGCGTATGACGAGGAACGAGAGCGCGGCGATGATGGCCGCGAGCGGGATCGTCAAGACCCATGCCCAGACGATGGTGCCGGCCACGCCCCACTTGACGGCGGAGAGGCGGCGCGTCGCGCCGACGCCGACAATCGCGCCCGTGATGGTGTGCGTGGTGGAGACGGGAATGCCTGCGAGCGTCGCGCCGAAGAGCGTCAGGGCACCGGCCGTCTCGGCGCAAAAGCCGCCGACGGGTTTGAGTTTCGTGATCTTCGACCCCATCGTGTGGACGATGCGCCAGCCGCCCGAGAGCGTCCCGGCGGCAATCGCCGCGTGCGCGGTGAGTACG
>DASQDV010000081.1:0-6148 GCA_035633995.1 Pyrinomonadaceae bacterium
ACGGAAAGAGGCGGGCACGGCCGCCGACCCGGAAGACCTGTGGGCTTTGGGCGACGAGTTGGCTTATGAGGTTGACATCACGTGGGCGGGCACGGGCGCGGAGGGACGCTGCGACGTACTCTTTAGCTTGAGGGAGGGAACCGAAGCCGGGACGTTGAGCCGGGTCGCTCGCGCCGCTTATTCGCTGGCCTCAGAGATGACCACGCCGCGTCGCCTGAGTTCTTATACGAACGATCCGCTTCAGGACACCTTCGCACGCGGGTTGATTCCCGACGTGGTCGGCTATCTGAAAGAAGAATTGCCCGATTACATGATCCCGACTGCCTTTGTCATGCTCGATGCGTTGCCGCTTCTGGCGAGCGGCAAAATAGACCGCCACGCGTTGCCCGCGCCGGACTGGAGCACCGTCGAACAGGAAGCGACGCGCGCCGTTCCGCGTAATGCAATCGAAGAGATTTTGAGCGGAATATGGAGAGAGATTCTCGGAGGCGGAGAGGTGGACATTCACGACGACTTCTTCGAATTAGGCGGACACTCTCTGCTCGCCACGCAGGTCATGTCGCGCGTGCGCAAAACCTTCAAGGTGGAAGTGCCCCTCCGGCGTCTCTTTGAATTCCCGACGGTCGCCGCGCTGGCCGAGTGTATCGAGTCAGCCAGACGCGCAGACGAATATGAAATACGGGTGCCGCCCATCGTTCCGGTCGAGAGGTCTGGACGGATGCCGCTCTCTTTCGCCCAGCAGCGCTTATGGTTCGTCCATCAGTTGGAGCCGGATACGCCGGCCTATAACGTGCCTGCCGCCGTGCGCCTCGTCGGGCAACTCAACGTGAAGGCGCTCGAACAGAGCTTCAACGAAATCATTCGCCGCCATGAAAGTCTGCGCACGACTTTCGCCGCCGATCACACAGGCCCGGTTCAGGTCATTGCCCCGGAGCAAAAACTGTCGCTGGCGGCATTGGATATCAGCGGGTTGCCCGAAAGAGAGCGAGAGCTTGAGGCCGGCAGGATTGCGGCGGACGAGGCGCGTCTGCCCTTCAACCTTTCGACGGGGCCGGTTCTGCGTGTCAGGCTGCTGCGCTTGGGTGAAGCAGAGCACATTCTCCTGTTGACGATGCATCACATTGTTTCCGACGGGTGGTCGGTCGGCGTGCTGGTCAGCGAAGTGGGCGCGCTCTACGACGCCTACGCGGCGGGCAAACCTTCGCCGCTCGCGGACTTGAAGATTCAATATGCCGACTTTGCCGTCTGGCAGCGTCAATGGCTGAAAGACGAAATCCTCGATGTCCAGTTGAGCTACTGGAAGCAGCAGCTTGCCGGCGCTCCGCCCTCCCTGAACCTGCCGACCGACCACCCGCGACCGGACATCCAGAACTTTCGCGGCGCAACTCAGGTGTTCGTGATTCCCGCGACCGTCACGGAGGCTCTGCGGGCGTTGAGTCGGCGCGAAGGCGTCACGCTGTATATGACGTTGATGGCCGCGTTCCAGACTTTGATGTATCGCTACACGGCGCAAACAGATATCGTCGTCGGCTCCAATATCGCTAACCGGAACCGCGTGGAGACCGAAACGACCATCGGATTTTTCTCCAACATGCTGGTGCTGCGCACAGACCTCTCTGGCGACCCGAGCTTTCAGGAATTGTTAGTCCGCGTGCGTGAAACCGCGCTCGGCGCATACGCTCATCAGGATGTGCCGTTTGAAAAGTTGGTCGAGGTGCTGCAACCGCCGCGCGAGCCGGGTCGCCAGCCAATGTTTCAGACGGTCTTTTCACTACAGAATGCCCCGATGCCCGCGCTCGAACTTGCGGGCTTGTCGCTGAGCCTGATCGAAGTCAACAGCGGGACGGCCAAGTACGATCTGGTGATGAACATGTGGGATGAGGAGCAGGAGTTGACCGGCTCTCTGGAATACAACACAGACCTGTTTGAGGCTCCGACGATCTCTCGCATGATCAAGCATTTTCAAAGTGTCTTGAGCAATATCGCAGACCAGCCCGAAGCCCGGCTCGGCGCGCTTGAATTGCTATCGGAGGAGGAGAACCTCCTGCTTCAGAAAACAATCGAGGTCGAAGAACTGGACAGCAGTTTTTCCTTCTAAATTTATGCGGCAACACCTGAATTCCCGATCATCAGATGCCGTTGCTTCGGGATGGCTTTGCTTCCCGGCGGGATGGGGCGGCGGAGATCAACCTGCTCAACGCGGAAGAAGGCGTGATGCTTGAGCAGCAAATAGAGATTGAAGAGTTGGACACGAGTTTCAGCTTCCAGGCTACAAACCTAATCAAGTAAGGAGAATTATGATGGCAAACGGTGAACACCTTGACTGCGTCGTAATCGGCTACAACGAACTTCCGTTCGATAGATATGAAACACTGTTGCGGCAATACGGTGAAGAGTCGGAAGCTTACAGGGATTTGAAGTTCAGCTTCATCAATTTCGGCGATAAAAAGCTGAACTACGTGGGGCTGCTCAACCATGTGCTGGCGCTTGCCGGGCATGGCACGGGAACAAACATGCGACCCTTCGAGTCAGGCGACATACCGAATCTCGCCGCCGTGTACCTGACAAATTTTCTGCGCAAGCGCGGGCATCACACGAAGTACATCAATCTTTTTCAGTATGAGAAAGACAAGCTGATCGACTTTCTCGCCGAAGACCCCTATTGCGTCGCCATCACCACCACCTTCTACGTGTTGAATTTTCCCGTCACCGAAATGGTTGAATTCATCAGAAGCCATAACCCGAAGGTCAAGATCGTCGTCGGCGGGCCGCTCATCGCCAATCATGCCAGAAACTATCAGGGCGACGAGCTGAAATCTGCGCTCGACGACATGGGCGCGGATATTTATGTCATCGAAGGACAGGGCGAGGTGGCGCTCTCGCAAATCGTCCAGTGTCTCAAGGAGGGCGGAGACCTCGGCAAGGTTCCCAATATCGCCTACTACGAGAACGGGGCAATGCACCAGACACCGCCCGTTCTGGAAAACAGTTCGCTCGACGAGAACCGCATTGACTGGCTGGATTTCAACAACGAAAACCTCGGACGCACGCTCCAAACCCGCACGGCGCGCAGTTGCGCCTTCAACTGCTCCTTCTGCAACTATCCGACCAGAGCCGGAAAACTCGCGCTCGCCGGAATCGACACGCTCGAAGCCGAGTTTGATTCGATGCACGCCCTCGGCAACACACAGAATCTGGTCTTCATCGACGACACCTTCAACGTGCCGCTGCCGCGCTTCAAAGAAATCTGTCGCCTGATGATCAGGAAGAATTACAACTTCAACTGGTTCTCCTATTTCAGGTGCAGCAACTCGGACGAAGAGGCTATCGAGTTGATGGCGCAGAGCGGCTGCAAGGGCGTCTTTCTCGGCATCGAATCAGGCTCGCCGGATATTCTCAAGCTCATGACGAAAGCCGCGACGATTGAAAAGTATGCCGACGGCATGAAGCTCTTGCGCCAGCACGACATCCTGACCTTCGGTTCCTTCATCGTCGGCTTCCCCGGCGAGACCGACGCGACGGTGAAGGAGACCGGCGACTTCATCAAAGAGAACAAACCCGACTTCTGGCGCGCGCAGATGTGGTACTGCGAACACGGCACGCCGATTGAGAATCGACGCGACGAATTCGGCATCAGCGGCGAGGGCTTCGTCTGGCAACACAACACGATGGACAGCCTCGAAGCGATGGATCATATCGACAAGCTGTTTTTAACCGTCCACGATTCCACCTGGTTGCCGCAGTGGTCTTTCGACTTCTGGATTATTCCTTATCTCAACGGCAGAGGCATTTCGTTCCAGCAGTTCAAGGATTTTATGGCGATAGCGCATAAAATGCTGGAAATGGAGATCGCCTTCGTGCCTCCGGCGCAAAAGAGCAAGGCGCAGCAGGAATACCTCCAGTCAATGGTCACGATGGCTAAGGGCTGGCGAAATATTGTCTGACCGGTGCGCTGTTCGCCGCGCTCCGTCCGGTTGATACTCTGTAGGCCGGTAGATGCTGCGCGCGCGCAAGCGTTCGTTTGCGCGCGTTCACGGCTGATCACAGCCAAAGCGCACCTGGCGACTAATGATGATTTGCCTGTACTAACGAATTCACAATCTCATTTCCTCTCCCCCCTCCGGTGAGACGAGCCGCTCTCGCCGTTTATCGTCAACAACCCGTCTTCGTCAAATCAATCGTCGCAATGCTTCAACCTACGGCGGCCGTTCCGTCGGTTGAACTCCTACCTGTCTCCCGGCAGCGGATGGCGATTACGCGCCTCATACCCGGCACGAAAAATAGACGACGGCAGCAGCGCAAACTCTTAGACGTTTCCACGCCGAGCTTGAGTCTGACGGGCTGATCTCAAGACATCTCATAAACCCGGACTCAGACCGACGAGGCAAGCCCTCAACCGACGCCAATCATGAGCACTACAAATATAGGTTTCCTCTCGCCTGCGATCCTCGACGAAAGGCTGAAGAGAGAAAAGGATTACTGGCTGGAAAAATTATCCGGCGGCATCGTGGCTGCCGGTCTGCCCCTCGACTACCGGAGGCCGGAAATATTTTCCGATGAGAAGCATTCCACTTCCCTCGTCATCGATGAGGAAACGCAGGGCAAACTACTCACGATCTGTGAGCACAAAGAACTCCTGGTGTTTGCGGCTCTGGTGACCGCCCTGAAAATTTGCCTCTACAAGTACACAGGCATTGAAGCCGTCACCGTCGGCTCGACCATCCACGAACGGTATAAAGAACTGGCCCTGCTAAATAAGGTGCTGGTGCTCCAGGATCGGGTTGACGGCGCGATGACAGGCAAGCAACTACTGTTGAACGTCAAGCGCACGCTCTCTGAAGCATACTCAAATCAGAAATATCCGTTCCAAAGGCTACTCGAACTTCTACCCGTCGAGTCTGCGGATAGCTACGAAAAACTCTTCAACGTCTCCGCCATAATGACCAATTTTAATAACAGGGAGAATATTGCCCGCTTACAGAGCGACATCAATCTGATTTTCTCAATGGGAGACGGCAGCGTGACGGGTGTTATCGAAAGCAATTCCAACTTGTTTGCCAAAGAGACCGTGGAGATATTCGGAGTACATTTTAATGAAATTCTCCGCCAGCTACTTACTCACCCCGACAGGCACATCTCTGAATTCGGACTTCTCTCAGCAGACAAAAAATGGGAATTCATCACAGATTTCAACAATACCAGCTCTAACTATCCGCTCTCCTCCTGCATCCATCATCTCTTCGAAGCTCAAGTCCAGCGCACCCCTTCCGCCCTCGCCGCGCGCCTCGCCTCCCCCTCTCCCTCCGCCCTCGCCTCGCTCACCTTCGCCCAGCTCGACGAGCGCGCCAATCAACTCTCCCACTACCTTATAGACTCCGGCATCCGCCCGCACTCGGTCGTCGCGCTGCTGCTCGATCACAGTTGCGAAACACTCATCGCCATCCTCGGCGTGCTCAAAGCAGGCTGCGCCTATCTGCCGCTCGACCCGGCGCACCCACCCGCCCGCATGGCCTTTGCCTTAGCCGATGCGGAAGCGGCGCTACTCATCACGACACACTCTTTACAGGAGCGGCTCAGTGCAGGCATCGCCGCGCACCTGCCAACGCTGTCTGCCAGCGAGGGTATGCAATCAGCGAGCAGGCATCCCGAGAGCGAGAGCACATCTGCATCAACGCCACCGTCCGTATCGTCGTCCATGCCGCCCGTGCTCTCTCTCGATACCGACTGGCACCGTTGCGCTTCGCTGCCCGCTGTTCGTCCCTCGCTGCCGCCGCTCACCTCCTCCGCAGCCGCCTATCTTATCTACACTTCCGGCTCGACGGGTGTTCCCAAAGGCGTGGTTATCGAACACTCCTCGCTCATCAACTACATCTGCTGGGCACAGTCCGTCTATTTCGACGAAGGCGAGCAGGCCGACTGCGCGCTCTATTCTTCGCTGGCCTTCGACCTGACGGTTACTTCCTTGTTCCTCCCACTGGTCTCCGGCCATACAGTCTGGCTCTATCCCCAGCAGGATGCCGCGCCTTCCCTGCTCGAAGTCATGGCTGACAATCGCACACACCTTCTCAAACTTACCCCCAGCCACCTCTCGCTCATCAGGGATGCGGACAACCGTAACTCCGTGATCCGCCGCCTCATCGTGGGCGGC
>DASQDV010000082.1:0-7835 GCA_035633995.1 Pyrinomonadaceae bacterium
TCGCGCCAGCGGTAGCGCTCGGTAGCTATGTGGAGCATGGATAAACGCTGAATGCATCTAAGCGTGAAGCCAGACCCAAGATTAGACCTGCCAGTGAGACTCGTGGTAGACCACCACGTTGATAGGCTGGAAATGTAAGCATAGTAATATGTTCAGTTGACCAGTACTAATGTTCCCAAGGCTTGACCATTAAATTTTCTGACTAGCAACACCGTCAGGTAAATATTTTTGGTTCGCTTCGCACAACTTTTGAAAAGCCTAGTGTCACTATTCGATTGTCCAAGCCCTTTTACCAAGTTCTTTCAAGTTTTCCGGTGATTTTGTCGAGAGGGTCACACCCGTTCCCATCCCGAACACGGAAGTTAAGCCTCTTGGAGCCGATGGTACTGCGCGGGTAGCTGCGTGGGAGAGTAGGAAGTCGCCGGATTAAATAAAAAGAAAGCCCGCTCAAAGCCGCACGCGCTTGAGCGGGCTTTTCTAATTTCCGCCGCTCTGAGAAAATATTCCGAGTAACGCAAGGAACTTCCCGCAAGATTAAGTCATCTTTAATGCCGGGGTGTGTCTAATGAGAAAACGGCGATACCGAAATTTGCTCCTCGCCTGCGCGTTCCTCCTCACGGGTGGATGCGGCGGCGACAGGGGAATTGGAACTACGACGGCGGCTAACACTGCACAGCAACCAACCGCCGCTCCGAACACGCCCACAGCCGAACAAAAAACTCAGACAGCCAACTCGAACGCCGCGACTAATGCAGTAGCAGCGGCGCCCCCTGCGGAAGCAGTTCCCATCTACACTTACAAAGTTAAAAACACCTGGCCACACGACCGGCGCGCGTACACGCAGGGCTTAATCTTTCGCGACGGTATCTTGTGGGAGAGCACGGGGCAATACGGGTCTTCGAGTTTGCGCAAGGTCGAACTGAAGACCGGCAAAGTTATCAAACAAATCTCCGTGCCCCGTCAATACTTTGCCGAGGGCATGACGGTCTTCCAGAATAAAGTCTTCCAGTTGACGTGGCAGGAGCAGAAGGGTTTCATCTACGACCCGGAGACTTTCCAGAAGCAGGGCGAGTTCGATTACACGGGCGAAGGCTGGGGGCTGACACACGACGGCCATTCGCTCATCATGAGCGACGGCACGAACCAGATACGCTTTCTCGACCCGGCGACGCTTCGGACGACGCGCACGATCAGCGTCTTCGATGCGGGTGAGCCGGTCAGCCAGTTGAACGAACTCGAATATATAGACGGCGAAATCTACGCCAACATCTGGCAGTCGGATCGCATCGTGCGCCTTGATCCGAAGTCGGGGAAAATTCTCGGCTGGATCGACATGACGGGGCTGCTCAAGACGAAAGACCGCACGGGCGAAGAGGACGTGCTAAACGGCATCGCTTACGACGAGGCGGGCAAGCGCCTGTTTGTTACCGGCAAAATGTGGCCGAAGCTATTCGAGATCGAGATCGTGCGGGACAAAACGCGCCCCTGAGCGTGTGCCCACACCAAAACAGACGTGACTTTCGATACCTATTTCCGCATCTCTTCCTACGCGATGATCGCGAGCGGCACGCTCGCGCTGGCCGTCTCGGGCGGCATGGGCGCGGCTCTTAGCGTCGTGTTCACGCTGCTCCTCGCGGCGGCGTGGAAGTTTGAAGGGACGCGCTGGCAGTTGTCCGAACGCGCCGGGATGGTCGCGGTCATCCTGTCGCTTCCGCTGCTCTATTTCGACTGGAAATTTCAATCTTCCTACGTCTGGCCGGGCGAAGCCGCGCGCGCCGGAATCGCTTCGCTCACGCACTTCATACTTTTTCTCTCCGCCGTCAAACTCGCGCAGGTCAAAGCCGACCGCGACTGGTTGTTTCTCTACCTCATCTCGTTTTTTGAAGTCCTGCTGGCGGCGGGCTTGAGCGTCAGCCCGCTCTTCGTCACCTCGCTTGCGCTCTACACGTTCTGCGCTCTCTCGACCATCGTTTGCTTCGAGATCAGGAAAGCGCGCCGCGCTATCGAGATTCAGGAGACGCGTCTGCTGCGCTCCGCGCCGCGTGCTCGCTGGCTGAGCCGCCTGTCGAAAAAGAGTTCGAGCAAAACCCGCGGCGGCGACGCCCGGCGGCTTCCGCTCGTCGCTTTCTCTCTGCTCGCGCTGATCTTCGCGCTCGCGCTGCCCATCTTTTTCATCATGCCGCGTTTCAGCGGGAGCGCTCTGGCACGCGCCGACGGCGGCCTGAACGGCGTCGTCGGTTTTTCCGATGAAGTGACGCTTGGCGAAATCGGTCGTTTGCAGCAGAGCGAGCGCGTCGTGATGCGCGTGCGCGTCGAAGACCCGCTGGCGGCGCGTCATCAAACTTTGCGCTGGCGCGGCGTCGCGCTCGACGAGTTCAGCGGGCGCGCGTGGCGCAGGTCGGGCAAGGAGATCGAATACCGGCGCGCGAACGACCGCAACCTGTTCCAATTCGGCACGACGCAGGCGCTCGAACACCTGACGACGCAGACCTTCTTCGTCGAACCTGTGGACACGCCCGTCCTCTTTATCGCCTCGCGCCCCGTCGCCGTACAGGCCGCGCTGCCTTACATCGGCGTCGACAGCGAAGACGGCCTGACGACGCGCGACCACTCGCGGGAACGCATCTCCTACCGCGCCTTCTCTGACACGACCGAGCCGCCCGCCGCTGTTTTGCGACGCGACCTCGCGCCATACCCGCGCGAGCTGGATCGTTATCTCGGAGTGCCCGAAAATCTCGACCCGCGCATACGCGAACTCACGCGCGGTTTGATAGTCGGCACGCGCTCCGGCAACCGCTACGACAGCGCGCGCGTCATCGAAGCCTACTTCCAGCAAAATTTCCGCTACACGTTGGAGCAGAAATCGGGCGGGGCCGGTGACCCGCTCGCCGATTTTATGTTTCGCGTCCGCGAAGGCCACTGTGAATATTTCTCGACGGCGATGGCCGTCATGCTGCGCACGGAGGGCGTCGCCACGCGCGTCGTCAACGGCTTTCAGTTGGGCGAATACAACGACGCGGCGGACGTGTACACCGTGCGCCAGTCGGACGCGCATTCGTGGGTCGAGGTCTATTTCCCCGAGACGGGCGCATGGGTGACGTTCGACCCGACGCCGGTTGCCGGACGGCCGGGCAATAACGGCGGCACCGGCCTGCGCGGGCGGCTCGCCAAGTATACGGAAGCCCTCGAACTGTTTTGGATTCAATATGTCGTCGCTTATGATAAGCAGGAACAGCGATCACTTGCGACATCACTGCGCGGCCAACTAGGCATCTACCGGCAGACGGCTGGGCAGACCTTCTCCGAACTGCGCGCCGGGTTTGCCGCGTGGTGGCAGAGCCTTGCACACGTCGGCAGCGCGCAGGGCGGCAGCATCGGGCTCAGGAATGCGCCCGTGCTCATCGCGGTGAGTTTGCCGCTCGCACTGCTCGCGCTGTTCGCTCTACGGCGCGCGGGGCACTGGGATTTACCGGCGTGGTTACCGTTTTGGCGTCGCAAAAAGAGGAATTATTCGTCCGTCGTATTTTACGAACGGATGATCAAAGCCCTTGAGTCGCGCGGCCTGCTGCGACCGCCCGACCAGACGCCGCTCGAATTTGCCGCGACGACCGGCATGCCCGAAGCGACGCTCCTGACGCGCTCTTATAACCGCGTGCGCTTCGGCGCGCACGAACTGACGACGGCGGAAGCCGCCCGCATCGAAGAATGGCTGCGGCGCATAGAGAAGGAAAGTAAATCGCGAATCGCGAATCGTAAATAGAGAAAACAGGTCTTGATCTATTTACGATTTGCGATTCACGGTTCGCGAGTTTTTATGAAGAAGATTGGCTTTATAAGTTTAGGCTGCCCGAAGAATCTGGTTGATAGCGAAGTGATGATGGGTCAACTCGCCGCCGCCGGTTACGAGATCACGACGGACGAGGCGGAGGCCGAAACGCACGTCGTGAACACCTGCGGCTTCATCGAGTCGGCAAAGCAAGAGTCGGTTAACGCCATACTCGAAGCGGCGCGGATGAAGACCGACGGGCGAGCGCGGCGGCTCGTCGTCGCGGGTTGTCTCGTCGAGCGTTACCGCGACGAGTTGCGCGCGGAGATTCCCGAAGTTGACGCCTTCATCGGGACGAATCAGATCGGCGACATCACGAAAGTCTGCGACGATAAAGTGAACACGCGCTCGCTTCCCGTCATCTCGCTCGGCAACCAGACCGCAACTTATCTCTACGACGAATCGACGCCGCGCGTGCTTGCGACGCCCGGCTACAGCGCCTTCATCAAGATCGCCGAAGGGTGCGACCGCCCCTGTGCCTTCTGTTTCATCCCGCAGATGCGCGGCCATTTTCGCAGCCGCCGCTTCGGCTCGGTCGTGAGCGAGGCGCAAGCTCTGGCGGCGCGCGGCGTCAAAGAACTCATCCTCGTCGCACAGGATTCGTCGCGCTACGGCGAAGACCTCGAACAACCCGACGGGCTGGCGCACCTGCTGCGCGAACTCGCGCGACTCGACGGCATCGAATGGGTGCGCGTGATGTATACCTACCCGACGCACATCAGCGATCTCTTTCTAGACGTGATGCGAACGGAGCCGAAGGCCGTCAAGTATCTTGACATGCCCTTGCAGCACGCATCGCAGAACGTCCTGAAGTTGATGCGTCGCGGCGGAAACCGCGCGAGCCTCGAACGTTTGATCGAGCGCGTCCGCAGGCGCGTGCCGGGCATCGGCGTGCGCACCACGTTCATCACGGGCTTTCCCGGCGAGACCGATGAAGATTTCGACGAACTGCTCGCTTTCGTGCGGAGCGTCGAGTTCGACCGCGTCGGCGTCTTCACCTATTCGGATGAAGAGGGCACGCCCGCTTACGAGTTGCCGGATAAAGTCGATCCGAAAGTGGCCGCCAAAAGGCGCGACCGCCTGATGAAGGAACAGCGCCGCATCTCGCTCAAGCGCAACCGCGCGCGCATCGGAGAGACGTGTCGCGTTCTCTTTGAAGGCGCGGCGAAAGAGACAGACCTGCTCTGGCAGGGGCGTCTGGAGACGCAAGCGCCGGACATTGACGGCGTTGTGCTCATTAACGACGCCCCGGAAGGCTTCGCGCCCGCGCCCGGCGACTTCGTCCAGGTCGAGATCACAGACGCACACGAATACGACCTGGTGGGCCACATCGTAAGCAGCGAGCTATAGGCAGTAAGCAGTCAAAAACCGTTTTCTTTCTGCTCACCGCTTACTGCTTTCTGCTTACGCCTATGAAGGTTGTCAAAGAATCGAGCGATGAACTGAACCCGTCGGTGGTGACGACGGCCTTCATCGGGCGCGCGCCGCGCGAACGCAGCCTCAAGGATTACGTTGCGCTGGCGGTGGCGACGTGCGGCGTCGGTTTGATTCCGCTCGCGCCGGGAACGTGGGGGTCGCTCGTCGGCGTCGGGTTGTACTTGGCGGCGCGCGCGGCGAGCGTGCAGGCTTTTCTGTACGCCGAGTCGCGCGGGTGGAGCACGCCGCCGCTCGAATCCCTGCGCACGACCGTCGTGCTCTTGATGCTCATCGTGATGACGATTGCGGGCATCTGGGCGGCGACGCGTTGCGAGTCGCTGCTGGCGCGCAAAGACCCCGGCGCGGTCGTGATTGACGAAGTCATCGGGCAGATTTTGACGTTCGTGTTTTTACCTGTGGGCACGGGAGCGTGGGCTATCGTCGTGGGCTTTCTGGCGTTTCGCGTGTTTGACATCTGGAAGCCGTACCCGATCCGCCGCCTCGAATCGCTCGAAGCGGGACTTGGCATTATGGCCGACGACGTGCTCGCGGGCGTCTATGCCGCCGCGCTGATGTCGCTGCTCACCACAATTTACTTGCTGTTTTAGAAGGAGGAGAAAATGGACGAAGGCAAACAGACGAAACCTGCCACGAACGCCGAGACCGCCGCGCGGCAGGAGGAAGCCACGAGCAGCGACACCCTGACCGATCTACAACAAACTCAAACCGACTCTACCGCCGCGAGCACAACAGCGCAGGGTGAAAGCTCCGGCGCGTCGGGTTCGTCTGCCACACCCGCGCCCGACGGCACGCCCGACCCTTCGCGCGGCGGCAGCGCCGACGGCAGAGATTCCGGCGGCCCGATGTGAAAGTAGAATTTGCGGGTGCGTGATGACGGATGAAAGTAAGTCTGTCTTAACGTCTCCTTTGTAACATGAACGAGCATCGCGCGTTCTTTTTCGACAACAGCGAAATTTAGTAATTACCGGAGCACTCTTATGGATAATCCTGTTTCATTCTGGGCAGTGTGGTCGCCGCGCCTGCTGAGCGTTTTGCGAATCGTCGCGGCGCTGCTGTTGATGCAGCACGGCGCGCAGAAACTCTTCGGCTTCCCGGCGGGCGCGCAAGCCTCACAGACGCCGCCTCTCATGTCAATGATGGGCTTCGCCGGAGTGCTGGAATTCTTCGGCGGCTTACTCCTGCTCATCGGGCTGTTCACACGCCCCGTAGCGTTCATCCTGTCCGGGCTGATGGCGGCGGCCTACTTCATGGCGCACGCGCCGCAGGGCTTCTGGCCGGTGTTGAACCGGGGCGAGCTGGCCGCGCTCTACTGCTTCGTGTTCCTCTACATGTCTGTGGCCGGTGGCGGTTCGTGGAGCGTGGATTATTGCTGGCGGCGCGGCGTGCGTTAACACATCTCGGACACTGCACGATAAACAGGTTAGAGCCGACGGCGAGGGGCGCGTCTTTCGATGCGAACGGGGAAGGAGATCGGCGTCCCGGTTCGCGTCGCTTTGATTCGTGCGGCGCGCGCCTTCCGTTTTCCGGCTGACGCGGCCACCTCGACGGGACACCCGCCCGGTTAATCATTATAATTCCTGCCACATGGACAACATTAAAATTCTTGTATCGGATGACGTGAGCGAAAGCGGGCTTGAACCTTTGCGCGCGGCGGGCTTCGCGGTGGAAAAGCGAACCGGGCTGAAGCCGGACGAACTGCGCGAGATCGTGCGCGACTACGACGGGCTGGTCGTGCGCAGCGAGACGAAAGTGACCGCCGCGTTGATGGAAGAGGCCGTGCGCCTGCGCGCCATCGGGCGTGCCGGAGTCGGCGTTGATAACATAGACGTTCCGGCGGCGACCTCGCGCGGCATCATCGTGATGAACGCGCCCGACGGCAACACGATGACGACCGCCGAGCACACGCTCGCGCTCTTGCTCGCGCTCGCGCGCGGAGTGCCGCAGGCGCACGCGAGTTTGCGCGGCGGCAAGTGGGAGCGCAAGAAATTCGTCGGCGTCGAATTGCGCGGCAAGACTCTGGGCGTCGTGGGTCTCGGTCGCATCGGGCGCGTGGTGGCGAGCCGCGCGCGCGGGTTCGAGATGAAAGTCCTGGCGTTCGACCCGTTCGTCGCGCCCGAACAGGCGCGCGACATGGAACTCGAACTCGCGCCGCTCGAAGAAGTCTGCGCGCGCGCGGATTTCCTCACCGTCCACACGCCTCTGACGGCGGAGACGCGCGGCATCATCGGCGCGCGCGAGTTTGCGCGCATGAAGCCCGACGTGCGCATCATCAACTGCGCGCGCGGCGGACTCGTTGACGAACGCGCGCTCTACGAAGCCTTGAAAGAGGGGCGCGTGGCGGGCGCGGCGCTCGACGTGTTCGAGGAAGAACCGCCCTCTCAGAATAATCCCTTGCTGCAACTCGACGGTGTCATCACGACGCCGCATCTCGGCGCTTCGACGAAAGAGGCGCAGGAGGGCGTGGCCGTGACAGTGGCCGAACAGATGCGCGACTACTTCCAGACGGGCGCGCTGCGCGGTGCGGTCAACGCCCCCGCGCTCGGCGCGCAGGAATTGCACACGCTCTCGCCTT
>DASQDV010000083.1:0-6271 GCA_035633995.1 Pyrinomonadaceae bacterium
CGCAAATGGCGCGCGAGTTCAAAGGCGATCATCGCGCCCATGCTGTGACCGAAGAAGGCGAAAGGCCGGTCGAGGTGTGGGAGGATGGCCTCGCCCGTCGCCTGCACTAAAGGCGCGAGCGCCGTGTAGGGAGCCTCCCGCATGCGTTTGCCGCGCCCGGGAAGGTGGGCGGCGGAAATCTCTATCCCGGACGGCAGCTTCTCAGGCCACGTCCGGTAGATCACAGAGCTGCCCCCGGCGTAGGGGAAGCAAAACAGGCGCAGCCGCGCATGCGGATTCGGACGGGGACTGGAAAACCATGAAGCGTTTGAAGTCATAAATAAACAGGCGCGGTCGGGTGTGAGACGAACTTAAAACTTAAAGGACTTGCTGACCAGCGTTGCGTCGCTGAATGGGAAGTGAGTTGACATGATGTGGTCGGGACGCGCGCGCATGGTTTGCGTCAGAGTTTGCGGCAGCCCGTAAGATAAATCTATGACGCGCATCTCGACGGGCTGCGCCGATTTCACTTCCAGCGTCAACTCCGCCCCCGCCGCCGTCATAGCATAATAAAGCAGCGACCATCCCGCATCTTGCACGCCGGGCGCGGCGCTCGTGCTGAGAGGCTTGCCGTTGACCTGCGCGGACGTGATTTCAACTTTCGGATTGACGTAGACGGATAGAAACGGCGCTTGGCGCGGGGTGTTGAGGCGCAGGCGCAAAGTTCGACCGCCGCTGCTCGTCGGCGCGTCGGACAGAAGCGTCGCCTCCGGCGCGGGCAGCGACGTGAGCGGGGCGGGACTCTTCATAAAATCCACCGTGATCAAAGGTAAAAATTCCGTGACCGGACTTTTGGAGACGGGCGCGGGGAAAAATTGCGTAGTCCACTCGTCCGGCGTGTCGTCCAGGCTCGCCCACACGGCTTTGCCCGCGTCCGCATCGAAACCGTAAAAGAGGTTGTCGGGTCTGGGGCGTTCCCTGTCGAAACCGGACGTGAGCGTCCCGGCGACGAGCAAGGCCGCCGTCACGAGCAGAGAGGCGGCGGGCAAGAGCCATTTGCGCTCAGCCGTGATGAGGTGCAGATGCGGGACGAGCAAGCCGACCACCAGCAGCACCAGCAACATGACCGCGCCCGATAAGATTAGCGGGAGGGCTGCGGAAATGTGATAAATGGCCGGGACGACGAGCACGAGCGCCGGGATGGCCGCCAGCGAAAGCACGAGCGGCGTTGCCGAACTGCGCGCCGGGGCGTCTGTCCGTTCGGCAGAGATGATGACGTAGCCGAGGCCGAGAAGACTGAAGAACAGCGGCCACGTGAACAGGTAGCTCGCGCCCGGCATCGCCAGCGAGGTCAACCACATCGCCACCAGCCAGCACAGCAACGCCCCCACCGCCAGATTAAGAGAGCCGAGCCGCTTCCGCAGCAGTATGAAGATTGCCGAAGCGAGCGCGAGCGTCAGGAACACGAAGGCCACCGTGTACAGGCCGCTGTTGTACGTGACGCCCTGATGCATCTGCCTGTAATTCGGGTGCGTACTTTCGACGAGCATCCAGACGAGCGACACGCACACCGCGTTGAGGGCGAGGCCGACGAGCAACAGCACGAAGGACAAAACTGCCCGGCCAGGCGAGAGCTGCTTTTTTCTTAGTCCGAGGAAAACGACGGCGAGAAACAGTATCGAGGTGAGAACTGCAAGGGGGATGACCCACGCTTCGGAGTAACGGACGAGCGTTGACGCGAAGAGGTCGAAGTAGACGGCGTTGCCGGGCTGCGCGGCGTTAAGGTCGAGGTTGCCGAAATGGCGTGTTAAGGCGAGCGCGTATGAGCCGTGATGTTGAAGGCTGCGCTCGTCAAGGTTCTGTGCGTTGTCGAGGGCGGTGTGATAGTGCGTCACGCCGTTGATGTACGCAAAGTTCATCCCCGCGAGATTGGCGTCTTTGAAGACGGACAAGTCCGTGTCTTTCGGCAGGCGGCTGTAGATTTCGTAGGCGAAAGAAGTTGCCACCGGGTACGGCGCGGCGCGCGCAAATTCCGAGATGAGCCAATTGTTGTTCTGGCTGGTCTCGAACATGATGGATGCGCCGCGATGGCCGCGCGCTTCGAAATTCAGCACCAGTCCCACGTCCTTCACCCAGGGGTGTTCGCTCGTGAAGGCGCGCGAGCCGAGCAAACCTCCTTCTTCGCCGTCCGAGAAAAAGAGGATCACGTCGTTTCGCAGCGGCGCGCCCGTCTTCAACGCCCTCAGGGTTTCGAGCATTGACGCCACCGCCGCACCGTCGTCGCTCGCGCCGGGGGCGGGCGCGACGCTGTCGTAGTGCCCCGCGAGCATGATGGCTTTACCGCCGCCTGTGCCCGTGCCTTTGAGCCGCGCCAGAACGTTCCGTACATTCCCTGCGCGGTAGGGAATCACGTTCGGGTTTACCGCCAGAGTCTCCTGCGTTTCAGGGCTGAGACCCGCCGCCGTGAGTTGGCCGAGAATGTAATCCCTGACCGCCGCGTGTTCCTCCGTGCCCAGAGGGTGAGGCTTGCGTGCGATGCTCGCGAGATGTTTGAGCGCGCGGCCTGAAGAGAACTCGGACGCGGGCGCGTCGGCGGGCACGGCTGCGGGCGGACTTTGCAAACGGATGGCGAGGTAGGAGACAAGTGCGAGGCACAGGAGCACGAGCAGAGTTGCGAGCAGGCCGGTCTGTGAGAGCGGGGAGGATGTTTTATTTTCCATCTGATTCCTATGCCGTGTAAGGGTGTGGACACGGCCGAGCACACGGGTAAGCGTCGTAGAACACGCGACATGCTAGTAGCCTGCCGTGCCCGCGTCAATTATTTTCCGGCGTTTCAGAGGCGGGACGACGAACGGCGAGATTTTCATGCAACGTTCTTGCAGACCCTCTTAAACACTGCGGGTAAGCCCTTTTAGCGCAAGCCTGTTTGATCTAAATCCGAAAAAACGATTATAGTATGACGCCGCTCAACGCATCAGCGCGCTTCACCCGGTAGCGCGCCAAAATATCTTCAACAAACGGCTCGTTAATTTTGCGCAAGCAGCGGTTCTCGGCGCGAAGACGCATGCGCGGTAGGCAATCCTCCCGACTGCTCGCCCGTCTCGCCACGTCTATCAGCCGTGATGCCATAGTCAGTGGCGAAAGATCGGACACTCACAATGATCGCAGACGCTGTTCCTCAATCAGCCTCCGAGCACCCTCTCTCCTACGGCCAGCGCGCACTCTGGTTTCTCCACCAACTCGCGCCGGAGAGTGCGGCCTACAACGTCTTTTTCGCCATGCGCATCCTTTCGGATTTGAACGTCCCGGCCTTGCGCCGCGCCTTCCAGACGCTCATTGATCGCCACCCCTCGCTGCGCACGACTTACTTCACACGCGACGCCCAACCCGCGCAACTCGTACACGAACGGCGCGAAGTTCACTTTGAAGAGATTGACGCTTCGACGTGGAGCGCCGACGAGTTGGACGAGCGACTCGTCGAAGCGGCGCACCGCCCGTTCAACCTTGAGCACGCCCCGCTGTTTCGCGTCCATCTGTTCACGCGAGCGGCGCAGCAGCACATTCTCCTGCTGAGCGCGCATCACATCGCACTTGATCTGTGGTCGCTCGTGCTGTTGATGAACGAGTTGCGGCTGATGCGCCCCGCCGACGAGGACGGCGACAGTGGCGCGCGCGCACAGCTTCCCGCACCCGCACAGCCCTACACGGACTACATACGCTGGCAATCCGAAATGCTGGCAGGCGAGCACGGCGAGCGTCTCTGGGAATACTGGCACAAGCAGTTGGCGGGCGAGCCGCCGTTGCTCAAACTTCCCATTGATCGTCCACAGCCGCCCGTGCAGACCTATCGCGGCGCTTCCCACACTTTCAAACTGGACGAACAGTTGACCGCACGCCTCATCGCAGTTGCGAAGGCTGAACGCGCGACGCTCTACATGATGCTGCTTGCGGCCTTCGAGGTGCTGCTCTACAGGTACACGGCGCAGGATGACGTGTGGGTCGGCTCGCTCGCCAGCGGGCGCAGCCGCGCCGAGTTCAAATCAATCGTCGGCTATTTCGTCAATCCGATTGTGCTGCGCGCGAGCCTCGCGGGCAATCCGACCTTCGCGGAATTTCTGCGACAGGTGCGACTGACCGTGTTAGCCGCGCTCAAGCGTCAGGACTACCCGTTCCCGTTGCTCATCGAACGCCTGCAACCGGTGCGCGATCCGAGTCGCTCGCCGCTCTTTCAAGCCATGTTTCTCCTGCAACGCCTGCACCGGCTGGAGGATCATAACGTGCCGATGTTCGTCATGGGCGAGGCGGGCGCGCGGATGGAACTGGCCGGGCACGAAGTGGAATCCTACGCCTTGCAGGAACGCGTCGCGCAGTTTGAACTCGAACTGATCATGGTCGAAGCCGAGGGCACGCTCTCCGGCGCGCTGCGCTACAACACAGACCTTTTCGACGCCGCGACGGTTGCCCGTATGACGGGTCATTTTCAGACGCTCCTCGAAAGTATCGTTGCCAATCCCGAACGGCGACTCGCAGACTTGCCCTTGCTGACGGACGGCGAGCGGCATCAGCTTCTCGACGCGTGGAACGACACGCGCGCGGATTACCGCGCGGACATAACCGTCCAACACTATTTCGAGCCGCAGGCAGAGGCGACGCCCGACCGTGTCGCACTCGTCTTTGAAGACGAGGAGTTGACCTATCGCGAGTTGAACGAACGCGCCAATCAACTCGCACGCCGCCTGCGCCTGCTCGGCGTCGGCGCGGAAAAAATTGTCGGCATTTACCTGCAACGCTCGCCGTTGATGCTCGTCGCGATGCTCGGCGTGCTCAAGGCGGGCGGGGCGTACCTGCCGCTCGACACGGCCTCCCCGAAAGAGCGCCTCGTCTACATGCTCGACGACACGCGCCCGCTCCTCGTCTTAACGGAAGAACACCTGTCGGACGAACTGCCGGGGCGCAATGCTGATACGTCACGCGTCGTGAGTCTCGACGCGGAGTGGCACTTGATCGCGCGTGAGAGTGTGGAGAACCTTGCGAGCGTGACGTTGCCAGACAACACGGCGTACGTGATCTACACCTCCGGCTCGACGGGCAGGCCGAAGGGCACGTTGATCTGCCACCGCAACCTCAACAACTGTCTGGCGGCGATGAACGAGCGTCTGGCGAGCGATGCGCCGGGAGTCTGGCTGGCCGTGACGAGCAACGCCTTCGACATCTCCGTCCTTGAGTTGTTGTGGACGCTCGCGCGCGGCTTCAAGGTCGTCATCCATGCGGAACAGGACGGCATCGGTTATGCGCCGGCGACGGAGGGCGAGAGCGCAGCCGCGTTCAAGCCGGTGGATTTCAGTCTCTTCTACTTCGCCAGCGACGAAGGCAGCGAGGGGCAGGACAAGTACCGTCTGCTGTTGGAAGGCGCGAAGTTCGCGGATGAACACGGGTTCGCGGCGGTGTGGACGCCGGAGCGCCATTTCCACGCCTTCGGCGGTCTGTATCCGAATCCGTCCGTGACGAGCGCGGCCATCGCCGCCATCACCGAGCGCATACAAATCAGGGCGGGCAGCGTGGTGCTGCCGCTGCACAACCCGATTCGCGTCGCCGAAGAGTGGGCAGTCGTTGACAACATTTCACGCGGGCGCGTTGCCATCGCCTTCGCCTCCGGTTGGCACTCGAACGACTTCGTCTTCGCGCCGGAGAATTACGCCACGCGCAAGGAAGTGATGACCGCAGGCATCGAGAGCGTGCGCAAACTCTGGCGGGGCGATTCAGTCACGGTCGCGGGCGGCACGGGCAAAGAACTGGAAGTGAAAATCTTCCCGCGCCCGCTCCAGACGGAACTGCCCGTCTGGTTGACTGCCGCCGGGAGCGCGGAGACGTTTCGCCTGGCGGGCGAGATCGGGGCGAACGTGCTGACGCACCTGCTCGGCCAGTCGTTCGAGGAGGTGGCCGAGAAGATCGCGATTTACCGCGAGGCGTGGCGGCAGGCGGGGCACGAGGGCGAAGGCTCAGTCACGCTCATGTTGCACACTTTCGTCGGGCGCGACATGGAGGCCGTGCGCGAGAAGGTCTACGCGCCGTTCTGCAATTACCTGCGCAGCAGCGTCGGCCTGTGGCGCAGCCTCGCGCAGAGCATGGGGCAGGATGTCGAGTCGGCGGACTTCACGGAGAGCGACATGCAGGAACTGCTCGCGCGCGCCTTCGACCGCTACTTTGAAACGAGCGGCCTGTTCGGCACGCCCTCCAACTGTCTCCGCATCGTCGAACGGCTCAAGACCATCGGCGTCACGGAGGTCGCCTG
>DASQDV010000084.1:0-13344 GCA_035633995.1 Pyrinomonadaceae bacterium
GACATCTTCAACGTGCTCTTGCAGGTTTTCGAAGACGGCATCCTGACCGACGCGCTCGGCAACACGGTTGACTTCAAGAACGCGATCATCATCATGACCTCGAACATCGGCGCGCGCTTCATACAGAAACGCGGCGCGCTCGGTTTTCAGGCCAACGCGATTGATTCGCGCGAGAAACTCGAAGACATGGTGATGTCCGCCGTCAAGCAGACCTTCAACCCGGAGTTCATCAACCGCCTCGACGAGATCATCATCTTCGACGAGTTGCAGGACGACGAGTTGCTGGAGATCGTCACGCTGCAAGTCGAGTTGATGAACCGGATGCTCAGAAGACGCGGCCTCGAAGTGCGCCTGACGGCAGAGGCCAAAAGCTGGATCGTCAAGAAAACCTGCGCCGACCGCACCTACGGCGCGCGCCCGCTGCGCCGCGCGCTCCAAAAATACGTGGAAGACCCGCTCTCCGAAGCGCTCATTCAGGGCGAACTCGGCGGCGCCACGCTGGTCGAGATTTACGAAGACGGCGGCGCGCTCAGCCACCGCCCGGCGGGCGTCGAGGAAGTGGGCGACGAGCTTTTAATTCACTGAGAAAGACCGGAAAAGGGGGAAAGGGGAAAGGTTCGAAGGGACGGGCGGGTTCCGCACGGGCGGAAACTTCAGCCCTTGCCCTTTGCCGTTTCCCCTTTCCCCCTTGTATAATGCGCGCCTTTGCTCGACCCGACGGCTGGCAACTGGTGGCGACGGACGCGAATCCAAGCCTCCGAAATATTCTTAAGTCGTACCCCGTTTAGTGTCTCGATTCATGCTGCCGCCGGGGACGCGCGAAAAGGACTCGATTTCCTACTTCCCAAAGTATTTTTCTGCTTTGAGGCAAAAAGCAATTATGCGAATTAACGCGCCCCTGCGGCGCTTTCTTCTGGCCGCCCTGATTATCGGCCAAACGGCGCTGTTGCTCTCCGCGCTACCCACAGGCGCGCGTGCGCAGGAGCCTCCTGCGGCAGCCGCCCCGCAGTCGCAAAAACTCGTCGAAAGCGTGGACATTCAGGGCAACCGCCGCAACCGCGACGAAGATTTGCTCTATTACATCACGACCCGACCCGGCGACCCTTTCAGCGAGGCGCAGGTGGCGCGCGACCTGAAAGCCTTAAACGACCTCAACTTTTTCAACAAGACCAAGTCGCGCGTTTTGACGCTGGAAGGGCCGCGCGGCGGCGTCGAAGTCATCTTCGAGGTCGAAGAATTGCCGGTCATCCGCGAGTTAACTTTCACGGGGCTGTCGAGCGTCAGCGAGTCGGAAGTGCTCAAGGCGTTTCGCGAAAGGCGCGTCGGCATCCAGAAAGAGAATTTGCTCGACCCCGTCAAACTCAACACCGCCACGCGCGTCATCAAGGAACTGCTCTCCGCCAAAGGCCACCCGAACGCGACTGTGGAAGTGGTGAATGAAGAAGTTTCGGCTACCTCCTCCGCAGTCACCTTCAAGGTCAATGAAGGCGACCGCGTGCGCGTCGTCGAGATCGAATTTGAGGGCAACAGGAACTTCAAGGACGGCGAACTGCGCGGCGCGATGAAGTACGTCAAAGAGGCCGGTCTCGTCTCGCGCTTCAAAGGCTCGGACATTCTCGACCGCGAAAAACTCGACGTTGACCTGCGCCTCATACGCAACTACATGGCCTCGAAAGGCTACTTGCAGGGGCGTCCGGGCGAGCCGCGCGTCGAGGGCTTAGGGCGACGCCGCACGGGCTTTCCCATTCTCCCGCTCCCGCTCCTCTCCTCCACCGACGAAGCTTTGCGCATCACGATCCCCGTCATCGAAGGCAAAGTCTACCGGCTCGGCGAACTCAAGATCGAAGGCAACTCGATCTTCGACGAGAAGGTCATTCGCGCCGTCATCGGCTTGAAACAGGGCGACGTGGCGAGCGGCGAGCGCATCTACAAAGGTCTCATCGAAGACTTGAAGAAGCTCTACGGCAACAACGGCTTCATCCAGTACACGGCGGAGCCTGAGCCGACTTACAAAGACAATCCCGCGAACCCTGCGGAAGGCATCGCCGATTACACCATCACGATTGACGAGGGCAAGCAGTTCACCCTGCGTCGTCTGGAATTCACGGGCAACACCTTCACGCGCGATAACGTCCTGCGCCGCGAGTTCGTCCTGAACGAAGGCGACATCTACAACCAGTCCTACGTCGAATATTCCGTCCTGCGCCTGAACCAACTCGGCTTCTTCGACCCGATTGACAAGGAGCGCGACGTGGACTTCCGCCAGAACGAGGAAGAGGGCCTCGTTGACGTGAACGTCAAGGTGCAGGAGCGCGGGCGACAGCAAATCTCTTTCAACGGCGGACTCTCCGGCATCGGCGGCTCGTTCTTCGGTCTCGACTATTCGACCAATAACCTTCTGGGGCGCGGCGAGAGTTTGTCGCTCAGCTTCGCGGCGGGCAACCGCCAGCAGTCGTTCGTCTTCTCGTTCACCGAGCCGCAGATTCGCAACCGCCCGATCTCGGCCGGGTTCTCGCTCTTCGTCCAGTCGTTGAAGTTCTTCGGCGAGGGGACGTTCCTGTCGCAGAATTTGAACGCGCTGCAAGGCATCACCGGCTCGCAGTTGGACTTCCTCAACACGGGCGACGAAAACCTGTTCACGCAGCGCACGGCGGGCGCGAGTTTCTTCGCCACCGCGCCGCTCTCCGAGTTCTACAAAAAACGCCCCTTCACGCTCTCGACGCGCATCGGGCTGTCCTATTCCATCTCGCAGACGAGCGTGCGCGACCCGGAAGTCAACGCCGACCCGGCCAACCCGCAGAACATCATCCCGGTTATCTACCGGCAGCCGAACATCCTGACGAGCCGCCTGACGCCGAGCGTCGTGTATGATTCGCGCGACGTGCGCGGCGTGGACGCCATCGGCGGCAAGCAGATCGCGCTCCAACTCGCCTTCGCCGGACTCGGCGGCGACGTGCGCACTTACCAGCCGACCCTGACTTACCAGCAGTTCATCCCCGTCAGGAACAAGCGTTCGAACAACCCGCACGTCTTCGGCTTCCGCCTGCTCATGGGACACGTCGGCTCTTTCGCCACGAGCGCCAAGATCAGGGAAGCGCAGACCACTTCGCTCTCGTTCATTCAGGGCGTTCCCATCTACGAGCGTTTCTTCCTCGGCGACGAGTTCACGATTCGCGGCTACAACGTGCGCTCGATCAGCCCCATCGTGCCGATTGATCAGTACGTCACTTCGCAGAACGTCGTGCTGGCAGCCAACGCGCTCGAACCGCCGCAGGCCATCCCGAGCGAGAGCCTGCAAGCGCTCGCGCGGCAACTCGGCACCTTCACCGGCCCCGAAGGCGGCAACGTCATCGCCAACCCGACGCGCGGCTTCCAGCCCATCGGCGCGGACACGCAACTGCTCGGCAACTTCGAATATCGCGTGCCGCTCTTTGGCCCCATCAGCATCGCGGGCTTCGCCGACATCGGCTCGGCCTTCAACCTGCGCAAGGGCGCCGACCAGATTTTCTCCAGCAGTTTTCAGCCCGACAGCCCTTTCCTCGCCAGCCAGCTCGGCGGCCTGCGCGGCAGCCTGAGCGCGCTGGTGCTGGAGAAGAACCCGTTCCTCGCCTCGCAAGCCACGTTCAGCGAGACGGAAGGATTCAACATCGCACTCGTCGCGCGCGACAACCGTTTGGCGACGCGCGAGGAGGTTGACAACGCGGCGCGCTTCGGCCCGGCCGATCCGCTCACGGGGCTGCCCTTCGGCTTCCAGCGCGTCTTCGTGCGCGGCGATGCGCAGACCAACACGGCGGTGCGGCTCTCGCAATCGGTCTTCGACAAGATCGGCGATTTCCGTTCGAGCGTCGGGTTGGAATTTCGCGTGCAGTTGCCGGTCGTCAACGTGCCGCTCAGGTTGATCGGCTTCTATAATCCGAACGCGCGGCGCGGCGTCAGCGACCGCGTCCCGCTCATCTTCCGTGAAGATAAGATCGGCTATCGTTTCAGCATCGGGCGGACTTTTTAACCGTCTCTTGATAAACTACGGGTCAGGCGAACCAATGGCGCGCGACAAGCACCTAAACAAACGCCGCCCATTTCAAACTGTAAGGAGCAGTACAACAAAGACAATGAAACTATTTCGCTTTATCGCCGCCGCCCTTTTCGTCGCGGCCTCTCTCGTCACCTCGGCCAGCGCGCAGACCGCCGCCGCCCGCCCGCAACCCGCCGCCGGAACGAGCGCCACCGCCGGTCGTATCGCCGTCATTGATTCCAGCGCGTTCAGCGACGAGAAGCAGGGCATCGGGCGCGTCGTCAACGCGATGAAATCCGTTGACGCGCAGTTCCAGCCCGTCCGCACCGAAGTGCAGGGCATGCAGACGCGCTACGACGCTCTGGTCGCCGACATCCAGAAGACCAAGGACGTGGCCGACCCGAAGACCATCAACACCAAAGTCGATCAGGCCGACGCCTTGAAACGCGACATCACGCGCAAGACCGAGGACGCGCAGAACCTGATCCAGAAGCGCATGCAGGAGGTGCTCCAGCCGTTGCAGGAAGATGTCTACAACTCGCTGCAAGCCTTCGCGCAGCAGCGCGGCATCTCGATCATCATAGACGCCAGCCGCGTGCCGCTCATCTACGCCGCCGACAGTCTCGACATCACCAAAGAGTTCATCGCCGAGTACAACCGCGCGAAGCCCGCCACCGCTTCAGCCGCTCCGGCGGGCGGCGCGGCTCGCCCATAACCTCAGCAGTAAGCAGTGAGCAGTAAGCAGTAAGCAGTTATTACTGGCTTACTGCTTACTGTTTACCGTTCACCGCTTACTCACATGGAAATCGTTCTCGACACGCGCGCCATACAGGAACTCCTGCCGCACCGCTACCCCTTCCTGCTCGTCGACCGCATCATCGAACTCGTCCCGAAAGAGCGTATCGTCGGCGTCAAGCAGGTGACCATCGGCGAGCAGTTCTTTCAGGGTCATTTCCCCGGCGCGCCCGTCATGCCGGGCGTGCTCATCGTCGAGGCGCTGGCACAGGTCGGCGCGATTCTAGCCTTGCGCGAGATGGAGAACCGCGAGCAGAAACTCGTGCTTTTCTCCGGCATCGAAAGCGCGCGTTTCCGCCAGCCCGTTGTGCCGGGCGATACGCTCATGCTCGAAGTCACGGCCTTGCGCATCGGCTCGCGCGTCCAGCGCATGCGTGGCGAGGCGAAGGTCGAGGGCAAGGTTGTGGCCGAAGCAGAGATCATGAGCGTCGTCGTCGAACGCAGCGGCGTACAATAAATCCAGAGGGGAAGGGGTAAAGGTTAAGGGGGAAAGGGAAGTAAGGTTTCTTTCCTTTCCCCTTTGCCCCTTCCCCTTTTCCCTTATGTGTTATTTATGATTCATCCGACGGCCATCGTCAGCGACAAAGCGCAAATCGGCGCGGGCGTGCGCATCGGGGCGTATTCGATCATCGGCGATGAGGTGGTTCTGGGCGAGGGCGTGCGCGTCGAGTCGCATTGCGTCATCGAGGGGCGCACGCAGATCGGCGACGAGACGCACATCTACCCGTTTGTCTCCCTCGGCCTCGCGCCGCAGGATTTGAAGTACAGGGGCGAACCCGCCGAGACGTTGATCGGCGCGCGCAACCAGATACGCGAGTTCGTCACCATCCACCGGGGCACCGAGGGCGGCGGGATGCTCACGGCCATCGGCGACGATTGCCTCATCATGGCGCAGGCGCACGTGGCGCACGATTGCCTCATCGGCAATCGCGTCATCATGGCAAACGCGGCGACGCTCGCCGGGCACGTCCGCGTTGAAGACGGCGCGAACATCGGCGCGTATTCCGGCGTGCACCAATTCTGCCGCGTCGGGCGCGAGGCTTACGTCGGCGGCTATTCGGTCGTCGTCAAAGACGCGCTCCCCTTCGCGCTCACGGTCGGCAACCATGCGAAGTGCTACGGCCTGAACAAAGAGGGCATGCGGCGGCGCAACTACCCGCGCGCCGCCATTGACGCGCTCCACCACGCCTTTCATCTCCTGCTCGCCTCCAAACTCAACACCACGCAGGCCGTCGAGGCGATCCGCGCCGAACTCAAAGGTTCCGCCGAGACGGAAGAACTCGTGCGCTTCATCGAAACCTCGAAACGTGGAATCGTCAAATAGAAGTTTCAGCTTTCAAGTTTCAGGTTTCAAGTTCTTCTGTTTTAACCTGAAACCTGAAACCCGAAACCCGAAACCTTTATGCGTTACGGATTGATCGCAGGCAACGGCAAGTTTCCCTTTCTCGTCATCGAGGGCGCGCGGCGCGCAGGAGTGGAGTTGTCTGTCGCGGCGATCCGCGAAGAAACCGATCCGGCGATTGAGCGCGAGGCGGGCGTGCGCGTCGAGTGGGTCGGCATCGGGCAACTGGGGCGGATGATCCGTTTCTTCAAGCGCGAGGGCGTGCGGCGCGCGATCATGGCGGGGCAGGTCAAGCACGTGCAGATTTTCAGCGGCGCATTGCCGGACGTGCGTATGCTCAAGATGCTCGTCGGCCTCCCGCGCCGCAACACCGACGCGCTCATCGGCGGCATCGCCGCCGAACTCCAGAAGGAAGGCATCGAACTCATAGACTCGACCTACTTTCTCCAAGACCACCTGCCCGCCCCGGGAAAACTCACACGCCGCGACGCGGACGCGCGCGAACGCGGCGACATCGAATACGGCCTCGAAGTCGCGCGCGAGATCGCGCGGCTCGATCTCGGTCAAACCATCGTCGTGCGCGCGCGCGCCTGCGTCGCCGTCGAAGCGATGGAGGGCACGGACGCCTGCATCGCGCGCGCGGGCAACTTGGCGCGCGGGCGGCTCACGGTCGTCAAAGTCGCCAAACCGGATCAGGACATGCGCTTCGACGTGCCGGTCGTCGGTCTGCCCACCATCGAGACGATGAGCGAAGCGGGCGCGACGTGCCTCTGCATCACGGCGGGCAAGACGCTCATGTTCGACCGCACCGAGATGATCCAATTGGCCGACGCGCGGCGCATCGCCATCGTCGCCGTCCCACCGGCTTAGAATTGCGGACGCGCCGTAATCTCCATTTGCGGATTATAAAGACGCAGAAATAGTAGTCAGGCCGCTCGCTCCGGCTTTGCCTCGCTGTTACGGGGTTTTGCCGCACCGTGCGGCTTTTCACTCCCTGTTGCGTAGTTAGACCGCGCCCTGCGGTAGAATGTGCGTTATGTCGCTTGATGGAGTCCAATGATGTGGTTTGAAACATTGACCGGTTTTCCTGAAGAATCTCCACAGCAGGTTCGTGCGAATATCACTGTTGACGGTAATGTATTGAAATCTCATGTAAACGGGAAGGTGCTGGTTTGCGGCGAATTGGAAACCCCGTCTTTGGCTGAACTGAGAGAACGTGTCCGCTCGGATGTGCGGCAGGTCGGGAAAATATCGGTACGCGAAGTAGTAGCCGACGTTCAGCAATTGCACGCAGATGAAGCGAACGCCGGTTCGCTTTTCCAGGTAGCATCCCAGTTCAATCTACTCGAAATGGTATCTCCGAGTATCACGCCTGAGCGCGGCGTTGGGATTTATGAGAATGATCGTACCCAAGGGCCGGCCTGTGCTGTCGCGGCTGGTGCGGGAACGATTTATCGCAACTACTTTGCAATCGTAAATGGGCAAGCCGGCCAATCGGCAGGAAACCAAATCGACTGTCTTGCGGATATCGGAACAGCATTGGGAAATTCCGAGAGCCGCCTTTGGGAGATGAGAAACGGTTATGCCCTAGCGTCGCAAAGCGGGTTGGCTGAGATTTCAAATAGGCTGAGAGCGGCAAGCGAGAGTGAGCTTGACGGTTTGCGCCAGTTGCTCCGAATCGGTGTCCAGTGGAATACGCAAGTGACGCTCAATGACTCCGAGCACATGGTCTCACAAGCCTATTGTTCCGCATTGCCGGTTGCCTATTCTCCTCATCCCCCGAGTCTATGGGCGGAATTCGCACGGCTCGTTTTAGAGGCATCCTATGAGGCGACAATCTGTGTTGCGATCTTGAATTCGATAAGAAATGGAAACAACAGATTGTTTCTCACGCTTCTCGGCGGCGGAGCGTTTGGCAACGAAACCGATTGGATCATTGGAGGAATCCGGCGGGCCTTGAACCTCTACCAGCGTGCTGATCTAGATGTGGCAATTGTGAGCTATGGCTCGCCCAAGGAGTATGTCCGACAACTCGTTAATCAAACACACAACTGGTAATCGCGACATAACAAACGGCATGCACCCGACGCCCATAAGCGTGCCTCTCATGAATCTTGAACTGCGGCGCGGGTGATGCCGGGCGTTAGATGCTTTCTGTAACGACAAGATTTCCACATTCCAGGAAACTCTATCTTCAAGAGACAAGCAACTATGGAATTTCAACTTGATCATGCGACAGATATCCTCCGACGTACTCCCTCGACGTTGAACTCCCTCCTGCGGCACCTCCCGGATGAGTGGCTCTTCACAAATGAAGGGCCGCAGACCTGGAGTCCCTTTGATATCCTTGGTCATCTCATTCACGGGGAAGAAACAGATTGGATTCCTCGTGCGAAGCTCATTCTCAAGGATGGTGAGACGCGTCCTTTCGAGCCGTTCGACCGTTTCGCCATGTTCGAGAAAGCAAGAGGGAAACCGGTGGCGGAACTGCTCGACACATTCGAGCGGCTGCGAGAAGTGAATTTGAAGGAATTGGAGAGGATGCAGTTGACGGGTGCGGTATTGGAGACGCGAGGGCGTCATCCTGAGCTGGGAGTGGTGACGCTTCGTCAGTTGCTGGCAACGTGGGTGGTGCATGATCTAGGGCACATCGGGCAGGTGGTGAGAGTGCTGGCGAAGCAGTATCGCGGTGAGGTTGGGCCATGGCAGGCTTATTTGTCAGTCTTGGACAGATAGTTGTCAGGTCGCACACATCCGACAACGGCATGCAGCGGACGCGCATCAGGCGCGGCTCTGAACCTCAATCTCTTGGGCGCGCCGGTGATACCGGGCGTTAGATTACAGAAGTTATGATTGGTAGATAACCTTCAGGGAGGAGAATAATATGAACTGTCCGATCTGCGAGAGCGTCAAGCTGACGATGTCTGAGAGACAGGGTATAGAGATCGACTACTGCCCACAGTGTCGTGGAGTTTGGTTGGATAGAGGTGAGCTGGATAAGATAATTGATAGATCGTTGGGTGCCCCGCCCCCTCAGGAAACGGATAGCGAGCCACGCGGCTATTCAGGCCGACTTGATTCTAGTCACGGCCACCATGACTCCAATCGCGGCCAATATTACAAGAAGAAGAAACGAGAAGGCTTCCTGTCGGACCTATTCGATTTCGATTAATGGCGCGCCGCGCCTGTAGCCTGACAACCGTGTACACCCGACCGCGAGCAGCGTTGCTCTCATCCGCAGGATGCAGTGCTTGCTGCGTTGTGTGCGCGGCGCGTGATGCCGGGCGTCAGGCGCCTGTCCGGATATGAAACTCCGTAACACCATCATCTACCTGATTGGCATCCCTGCCGTCGGGAAATATACGGTCGCCAAAGAAATTGGGCGGATGAGCGACGCCAGGGTCGTCGATAACCAGCTTATCAATACGCCCGTGTTCAGCGTACTCGGCTACGACGGCACAGACGCTTTCCCCTTCCCCCGGGGCGCGTGGGCGCAGATCGGGAAAATCCACCGGGCGGTCTTAGCCGTCATTCGCGATTTCTGCCCGCCCGACGCCAGCTTCGTGTTCACGAACACGCTCGACGCACGAGAACCACTCGACAAGGTCTGGTTTCGCCGGATTGAACGGTTGGCGAGGCAGAGGGAAGCCGGGTTCTTCCCCGTGTGGCTCACGTGTGAAGCCGAGGTCATCCGCCGACGCAAGGACACGCCGGATCGTAGGGCGCGGCTGAAGGACATTGACTTGACCAACATCTCCAGGTGGAGCGAGGAGGTCGAGGTGCTCCGGGTGCCACATCCGAACGCGCTGACGGTGGATACGTCCTACCGCGAGCCGTGGCAAACGGCGCAGCTTATTCTGGAGCATGTGCAGGGAACCGATCAGGTTGGCTGACCCGCCGCCTCTGGTGCGGCTAAGGACGGTGCCTGCGAACGGCCTGCACCCAACCGCGAGTCAGCCTGCATTTCATAACGACAGCTCGAATGCCTGTTTAGTCAGCGTGCGCGGTGTGTGATGCCGGGCACCAGGCTGCTCCCCGCTCTTTTAAGGAACGTTTGACAGCGGGAGTCTGCGCCAGTATTGTGCTGCTTCTCGCAGCCTGCCGACGGAACCGTTTATCCGTCGGCTTTATCTTAATCTTCAGTGTTTCTCTAAAGGAGAAGACGACATGAATGCAGCGGGTATGATCTTTGCCCTCAGCGGGGTTTCCGGCGTACTGGGAATGCCATTTTATCAATCTCTGGTAACCGACGGCAGCGTCAGCCAGAACGAGCTTGACGGCACGCGCCATAATCTTTCGGCAGTTATTGTAACCTTGAAGAACACGTCTTTGGAAAAGATCGAAGCGCTGGTCAGTCAGTACGATGAGCAGTTAACGGCACACCTTGAGAAGTTCCAATTCGTGGGGCAGCGTGATCTTCTCGAAGGCTTCAGACATGCACAGGTCATGGCAGGTTATGTCACTACGATCATGGCTAAAGCCGGCCTCAAGGGATAGCTTTCTGTGGGCAGGGGCTTGCTCTCCATTTGAATTACCGATGGGGATAAGCCCTTGATCATCTCCGCACAGATTTGACCTTCAACCTGCGCAGCCTGACAACTCACTCAGCCGCCTCGATAGCTTCCCTTTCATAGGTCTCTTTACAGATGTGGATTGAATACTTAGGCAATAAAATAATCAGACGTATTCAGGCGCCGGCCTTTCGTGAAAGGCGTCGCCCGGCAACTCATTCCAACGGATGCGCCGGAAGCATCTCCTTCATTGTCGAATGATTGATTTATAATTGAAGGCTTCATCCGGCGCGCCGCTGATACCGGGCGTTCGGCTTAATACCTTTCGAATCCTCATACTGCATTCCGCAATTCATTGACAGGGATGCGCGGGCGTTTTAGTCTATGAGACGGTAGTTTTGGCGGGCGCGCGGCCTATTCTGTTGTTTGAGCGGCCAGCCCTTCCGTCGCGATTCGGCGCGTTACACAGACGCCCCGCCCCGCACGCTCACTCAGTCAATACATCCTACAAAATTTCGCGGGTCGAGCCGCGTCGTCGCGACGCACAGCAAACCCCGAAAGACAGCCCGAAGTGTTCTTCGACAATATCCGAAAATGTTTGAACGCCCCCCAATTTTCGACGCTCAGACGACGACGAACGCCGTCAAAGGTTTTCTTCGTCGTCGCCGTCAGCCCGCGCCGACGACGGCGTGCCGCCTTGCCGCGTCTCTGAGTTTGTTGTTCTGCCTTTTCATCGCGCCGCAAAGCGATGCTTATTCCTTCCGCGCGCACGCCCAGATTCCCGCCGCCCTGCCCTTCGAGCGCGAACTCGCGGGCGGCGAAATGCACACTTACCGGCTCACTCTGAACGGCGGCCAATTCATCCGCGCCGCCTTCGAGCAACGCGGCATTGATGTCGAAGTCACGCTGCTCGATGCGGGCGGGCGCGAACTGCTGCGCGTCAATAATCCGGTCGGCGTGTGGGGGCCGGAGCCCGTGTTCTTTGAAGTGGAACAGGGCGGCCAGTACACGCTCGTCGTCCAGCCCGCGAAGCCGAATGCCGCGCCGGGTCGCTACGCGATGATGTTCGACGCGAGGAGCGCCGACGCGGCGGCTAACCGCAGCCTGCCCGCCGACAGAGCCTTCGCAGAGGCCACGCGGCTCCTTCTCTCGCGAACTGCCGACGACTTCGGCGGCGCGTTGAAAAAATACAGCGAAGCCCGGCTGCTCTATCAACGGGCGGGTGATCGGCGCGGCGAGGTCGAGGCGTTGACGACCGCCGGAGCAGTCAGCGCCGCGCTCGGCGAAACGTCGGGCGCGCTGGCGCTCTTTGAAGAGGCTTTGCCGTTGCTGCGCGCCGGAGCCGACCGCGCGGGCGAGGCGGGAGTTTTAAGCAGCATCGCGCAAGTCTATTTTTCCATCGGCAACAAAGAGCGTGCGCTGGAAACTTTCGGCGCGGCGCTCGAACTGCTGCGCGCCACAGGCGACCGGCGCACAACTGCTTACACGCTCATGAACATGGGGCTGGTGCGCGTTGCGATGACCGAGCGGCGCGAGGCGTTGGACGATTTTCAGCAGGCGCTCGTGTTGCTGCGCGCCGTCGAAGACAGGCGCGGCGAAGCGTTCGCGCTCAATCAACTCGGTTTGATTCACACCGCGCTCGACGAACGCGCGCAGGCCGGGCGCTATCACAAAGAGGCCGCCGCGCTCGTCCAGAAGATCGGCGATTGTGCCGAACTCGCGCCCGTGCTGTCGAACCTCGCGTGGGATTCGCTTGAGTCGGGCGACAGGCAAAAGGCGATAGACTATTTGAATCAGGCGCTCGCTCTGCAACAGGCGACGGGGCAGCGTCAGGGGCAGGCCGTGACGCTCAACAATCTGGGGTTCGTCTATCACTCTCTCGGCGACAGGTCGAAGTCGCTCGCGCACCTGCGGCAGGCGCTCGCGCTGTTTCACGAGTTGGGCGACCGTGCGGGCGAGGGCGACGCGTCGAGCAACCTGATGTACGCCCTGAGGGGCGGCGGGCAATGGGGCGCGGCCATCTTCTACGGCAAGCGCGCAATCAACGCGTATCAGGCGGAGCGCGCGAGTTTGCCGCCGCAAGACTTGATGGCGCAGCGCAGTTTCATCAAGTCGAAAGAGACGACGTATCGCGAGTTGGCCGATCTGCTCGTCACGCGAAGTCGCCTGCTCGAAGCGCAGCAGGTGCTGGGGCTGCTCAAGGAGCAGGAGTATCTCGACTACGTGCGGCGCAGCGGCGACGGGACGGCCACAGCACAAAAGAAGGCCGCCCTGACGCCCGCCGAGACGAGCGCCGAGCGGACACACGACGCGCTCGCAGACGCCTTGACCGTGCGCGGCAGGGAGCGCGGTGCGCTCCTCGCCAAGCAGGGGCGCACCCCCGAAGAGGAGCAACGCCTCGCCGCGCTCGATACCGAACTGCAAGCCTCCGGGCAAGCCTTCCAGACTTTCCTCGACCGCCTCGCAGACGAACTGGGCAACACCAAACAGGCGGGGCGGGTGGAGTACCTGCGCGACTCGCAGGCGTTGATGGACGACCTGCGCGAACTGGGTTCGGGCGCCGTCGCGCTCTACACGATTCTGGGCGCGGAGAAATATCGCGTCATCCTCATCACGCCGGACGTGCAGAAGGCCGTCGAGTACCCGATCAAGGCCGCCGACCTCGAACGCAAAATTCTGGCCTT
>DASQDV010000085.1:0-3880 GCA_035633995.1 Pyrinomonadaceae bacterium
CGGAAGAGAAGCGTTCGGCGACGACGTAGCAAGTCTCCATCAACTTCAGAGCCATCTCGTAGGCGTTGGCGTACAAGAGCCCGCGCCCGACAACGACGCAGTTTTCCATGAAGACGTAACGCTCGACCGTCTCTTCGACAACGGCGCGCAGTTCGAGCGCGCGCGCGGCCATCTCAGGAATCACGTCGTAGTTCGTGTGCTCGGCGCGCCCTGCGGCGGAGGCGAGCGCTGAGGCGAGCATGTGGAAGTGGAGCATCTGCCCCGTAAAAGTTTTAGTGGCGGCGACGGAGCGTTCGCGCCCGCCGTGCATCAGGAGCGTCTCGTCAACGAGTGAGACCATCGCGGAGTTCGCTTCGTTGGTGATGCCGACGGTGTACGCGCCGCCCGCGCGCGCGTTCTCAAGCACGCGGTTGATGTCTTCGCCCTCGCCCGATTGCGAGACGCCGACGACGAGCGCATGACGCAAATTCAGGCGCGCGTGGTAGAGCGTGTGGACGGACGGCGCGGAGAGCGAGACGGGAATCCCTGTTGCCACTTCGAGCAGGTAACGACCGAACAACGCCGCGTTGTCGGAACTGCCGCGTGCCACGAGCACGATCAAATTGACGCCGCGCGTGCGCAAAAATGCGCCGAGTCGTTCGACCTTCCCGCGTTCCTCTTTAATCGTCCGGCTGAGCGCTTCGGGCTGCTCGGCGATCTCGTCCAGCATCAAAGACAACGCTTCTTCCTCCTACAGCCTTTCCGCACGTCAGCGCGCTTCCTCGCTTGAGGGCGGCTCGGGGCGTCTGCCCGCGTTCAGGCGACGCTGCGCGCTGCGGATCAATTCGTAAACTTTCTTCGCCTGCGGGATCATTTCAAAACTCGGCTGGGCTTGCCGGTTCGCGCCCGCGCCCGGCCACGCGGCGACGTTGCCCCAGCGCCCGAATGCGTTCTGCGCGCCGAACATGATCGTGCCGCTGCCGTCGGCGCGTTCTTCGAGCGAGATGTCGCCGAGCGTCGAGAGGCTGAGCGATTGCACGCGCCTGCCGCGCTTGCCCGAAGTGATGATGATGCGGTCGTTCGTCAGGCCGTAAAAAGTGTTGGCGCGCTGGCGCGCGTCTGTGAAGAAACGGCCAAAGATGAGGTATAAACCGACGAGGACGAAAGGCACGCCCCAGAGCATGAAGAAGATGGGCGCGCCGCTCAGGATCACGGTCGCCTCCCAGAAGATCGCGAAGCCGCCCCAGAGCAGACTGAACGGAATCATAAACGCGTCGGACGCGCGCAGGACGAGTCCCTGTCGCGGCTGTCCAGACCAGATCAACTGTTCGCCCGCTTCAAGTTGCGCGCGGACGGCTTGAGTTTGATCATTCCACATGAGTTAGTTCAAAGTCGGATGCTTCTTGATCTTGCGGCGCGGTTTGGGTAAAAGTCTCCCTGCTCGTCTGACGCTTTCCACGAAAAAACCGGATGCACAAATCACTCGCGCATACTTTAACACGACGGCTTGCGAGCCGTCTGTCGGCCATTTGCGGCACGCTCCTGCTGCTCGTCTCCTGCGCGCACGCGCAAACGCCTGCGCCGCCGGCAGAGGTGCAAGTCATCCCGCAGCCGCGCCGGTTGAAACTCGGCGGCGAACAATTTCACCTGACGCGCGACGTGCGCCTCGCGCTCGCCGACGCGCGCTCCGTCGAAGACCGTTTCGCGGCGGAGGATTTTGCGTCGGACGTGCGCGAGACGGCGGGCGGGCTTGCTCTCCCGCTCGGCAGGCGACGCGCGCGACGCACCATCCTCGTCGGCGCGATTCATCTCCCACAAATAGAGGCCGCGCTCAAACGCGCCGGGCTGGTCGTGCCGCCGAACTTGAACGAAGAGGGTTACGTGCTCTCGGTGGGCGCGGATGAAGTTGTCGTTGCGGGCAAAACTCCGGCGGGCACTTTTTACGGGTTGCAGACCTTGAAACAACTCGTGCGCGGCGACGCGCCCGCCGCGTACATTCCGGGCGTGCAGATCGTTGACTGGCCGCAGATGCGCTGGCGCGGCCTCTCCGACGACATCAGCCGAGGCCCCGTGCCGACCGTCGAATACATCAAGCGGCAGTTGCGCACGCTCGCCTACTTCAAGATGAACATGCACTCCTTTTACATGGAGCACACGTTTGCGAGTAAGTCGCACCCGCTCATCGCGCCGGCCGGCGGCTCGCTCACGCCCGAAGAGATCAGGGAACTCGTCGTTTACGCGCGCCGCTATCACATCGAACTCGTGCCGGAACAGCAGACCTTCGGCCACCTGCACAAGGCGCTCAAGTTCGAGAAGTACAACGAACTCGCCGAGACGCCGCACGGCGACCTGCTTTCGCCGCAACAGGAAGGCTCTTTCAAACTCGTCGCAGACTGGTACAAAGAACTCGACGCGCTCTTTCCCGGCAGGTTTTTTCACATCGGCGCTGATGAGACGTTTGAACTCGGCGAGGGGCAGAGCCGCGAACAGGTGCGTGCGCGCGGCGTCGGCGCGGTCTATTTCGAGCACCTCAGGCGCGTGCGCGAAATTTTACAGCCCTACAATCGCCGCCTCATGTTCTGGGGCGACATCGCGCTCAACCACCCGGAACTCATCGGCAGCATCCCGAAAGACTTGATCGTGATGAACTGGGCTTACGGCGCGCGCGAAAACTTCACCGCGCGCATCAAGCCCTTCAAAGACGCGGGGCTGGAACAGTTCGTCTGCCCCGGCGTCTCCAACTGGAATCAGGTCTTCCCGAATCTCGACACGGCCACACGCAACATCACGGGCTTCGTGCGCGACGGGCAGCGCGCGGGCGCGCTCGGCATGATGAACACGAACTGGGACGACGACGGCGAGACGTTGTTCGAGATGACTTGGTACGGCGTGGTGCTCGGCGCGGCGGCGTCGTGGCAGGAGGGCGAGTTGGACTTGCAGCAGTTCGAGCGCAACTTCGACTGGGCGTTCTTCCGCCGCGACGGCCAGCAGTTCGTGCGCGCTCTGCGCACGCTCGGCGGCGTCAACACGACGCTCGGCATCAGCACGAGCAACCCCGTGTTCTGGCAGGAGCCTTTTACGAACGCATTTCAGGAGCGCGCACGCGGCCTGCGAGAGAAGACGCGCGAGATGCGCCTCGCCGTCGAAGGCGTCCAGGAGTTGCTCCTGCGAGAAGGCGCGGGCGTGCGGCGTAATCGGCAGATGATCGCCTCGATGCGTTTCGCCGCCGAGCGTCTCGATCACATGGGGCGGCGAATGCAGGTCGTCGAACAATTCAGCCGCGACTACTGGCAGGCTTATCTCAGTCTCGGCGACCGCAGGCAGGCGGGACGCCTTCGCCGTTATCACGGCGCGATCTACAACAACCTGCGCGAGATGGCCGAAGAACTGGCCGCGCTCAAGGCCGCCTACCGCGAACAGTGGCTCGCGGAGAATCGCCCCTACTGGCTCGACAGCGTGCTGGCGCGTTACGATCAGGCGATAGCGACGTGGCTCACGAGAAGCAAGGCGATGGAAGAAGCGACGCGCGAATACAACGAGAGTTCGACGCTTCCGAATCCCGAAGAGTTCGGCCTCGGCTCGCGTCCCGAACAGCCATAAGCCTTTAAGCGAGTTTTAAACGGAGTTACTTCAATGTACATAGCGGAAGAGGACGGGTGGACAGAAGAGGGAAACAATATTCTTCTCGACGAAAAATTAGAGAAGATTCGTCTCACGCTGGAAGAAGCTCCGGTCATCTTAGAGCATCGGTTCTATCGTTGCGCGAGGTCGCCGGATAGGCTGGTGTTCGATGTTTACGAGGAGTTGGTGAGCTACTTGAAACTTAATGCCCAACCCGGCGACGCCTTTTACCTCTGGAATTACGCCGCAGTCTGTCGGGATGAAAATATCTTAGCGAGCG
>DASQDV010000086.1:0-6694 GCA_035633995.1 Pyrinomonadaceae bacterium
GGGCCGGGCTACAGCAAAGTCGTCATCGGCGACGACTGTGTTGACGACTGGGAAAAATACCTCGACGTGATCGCCGCTTCGATTGTCGATAACGGCGGGCGTTCGTGCGTCAACGCGTCGGGCGTGTGGGTGACGCGGCACGCGGACGAGATTGCGGAGGCGCTGGCCGAGCGGTTCGCGCGGATCATGCCGCGCGCGGCGGACGACGAAGCGGCGCAACTCGCGCCGTTCGCAGACCCGGCGGTCGCCGCGCGCATCTCGCAGATGATCGATCAGGGGTTGCTGGAAGCGGGCGCGCGCGACGTGACGGCGGAGAAGCGCGAAGGCTCCCGGCTCACAGAGTCGGGCGGCTGCTCCTACCTGTTGCCGACCGTCGTGCGTTGCGAGTCGGCGCAGCATAATCTGGCGAACCGCGAGTTTTTGTTTCCGTTCGCGAGCGTGGTCGAAGTCGGGCAGGACGAATTGCCGGAAGTGTTGGGCGCGAGCCTCGTCGTCACGGCGATCACGCGCGACGAAGAATTGATCGCGAAACTTTTATCGTCGCCGCACGTTGATCGTTTGAACCTCGGCGCGATTCCGACGAATCAGATCAGTTGGGATCAGCCGCACGAGGGCAATTTGTTCGAGCATCTCTACGCGCGCAGGGCTTTCCAGAGGGCGTTGGCCGCGTCGTAGCAGCATTAATGAAGATTCTCTATCTCACCGCCGGCGCGGCGAACATGTACTGCGGCAGTTGCCTGCGCGACAACGCGCTCGCCACCGAACTCATCCGGCAGGGGCATGATGTGATGCTGCTGCCCGTCTACACGCCGACCCTGACGGACGAAAGAAACGTCAGCCGCACGGACAAAATCCTCTTCGGCGGCATCAGCGTCTATCTACAACAACACGCCTCCCTGTTTCGCCGCACGCCCTGGCTCGTGGATAAATTGTGGGACTCGACCGCCGCGCTGAAACTGGCCGCGCGGCGCTCGATTGCCGTCAACCCGAAACTTCTGGGCGAACTCACCGTCTCAATGCTCCGTGGCGAGGACGGACGCCAGCGCAAAGAGTTCGACAAGATGGCACACTGGCTGCGCGAGCAGGAGACGCCCGACGTGGTGACGCTGCCGAACTCGCTGCTGCTCGGCCTCGCGCGTCCCATCAAACAGGCATTGAGCCGCCCCGTCGTCTGCACGCTGCAAGGCGAAGATTTATTTCTCGACGGGCTTGACGACAGTTATCGCCGCACGTCGCTCGAACTCATACGCGCCTCGGTCGAACACGTTGACGCCTTTGTCGCCGTCAGCGAGTCTTATGCGGCTTTCATGTCCGAGCATTTGCAGATACCCGCGACGAAGATGCGCGTCGTGCCGCTCGGCATCAACCTCGACGATTACGAAGCGCGAGATGTGAAGAAGACGGCGGCGCAAACGGGCGCGGATGTTTTCACCATCGGCTACTTCGCGCGCGTCGCCCCTGAGAAGGGCTTGCATGTTTTGTGCGAAGCTTATCGCCGCCTGCGCGAGCACGCCGATGTCGGAGAGGCGCGGCTCGAAGCGGCGGGTTATCTCGCGCCGGATCATGAGGAATATTTGCGCGGCATCGAGCGGCAGATGAAAGAGTGGGGACTCGGCGCGGAGTTTCACTATCGCGGCGCGCTCGGACGCGAAGAGAAGATCGCGTTTCTCAGAAACTCGGACGTGCTCTCCGTGCCCGCCACTTACGACGAGCCGAAAGGCATCTCGCTGCTCGAAGCGATGGCCTGCGGCGTGCCCGTCGTCCAGCCGCGTCGCGGCGGCTTCACAGAGGTCGTCGAACGCACGCAAGGCGGCCTGCTCGTCGAACCGGACGACGCCGGCGCGCTCGCCGCAGGAATTTACGAACTCTGGAAAAATCCTGCGCGCCGCGCCGAACTCGGAGAGCGCGGCGCGCGCGGCGTGCGCGAGCACTACAGCGTCGCACGCATGGCCGAACGCGCGCTCGAAGTTTACCGGCAAGTCAAAGGGTAAAGGTGAAGGGGGAACGGGGAAACGGCGAAGAGATGTTGATAAATGCTTTCTGCCCTTTGCCCTTGACCCCTTGCCCTTTACCCTTCGTTCCAATTTATGCTTGAAGTCAACGATCTCTCGAAAGAATACCCGACGCCGCGCGGGGCATTGCCGATTTTGTCGGGCGTGTCGCTCAGTCTCAAGCGGGGCGACGCGGTTTCGATCATGGGGCCTTCGGGGAGCGGCAAGAGCAGTTTCCTGTACGTCGTCGGCGCGCTCGAACCGCCCACTTCCGGCACGGTCACGCTCGACGGCCAGAACCCTTTCGCGATGCCGGAGCGCGAACTCGCCGCTTTTCGCAACCGGCAGATCGGGTTCATCTTTCAAGACCACTGTTTGCTGCCGCAACTGACGGTGCTGGAAAACGTGCTCACGCCGACGCTCGTTTCGACGCAGCGCGCGCAGGCCGGAGACGGCGACGAGGTGGAGCGTGCGCGCCTGTTGCTGGAGCAGGTGGGACTGACGGCGCGCAGCGAACACCGCCCGGCGGAACTCTCGGGCGGCGAGAAGCAGCGCGTCGCGCTCGCACGCGCGCTCATACGCCAGCCGCTCCTTTTGCTCTGCGACGAGCCGACCGGCAATCTGGATCACGCCGCCGCCTCGACGGTCGCCGAACTTTTGCTCGAACTCCATCGCCGACAGGAGACGATCCTCGTCGTCGTCACGCACAACGCGGAACTGGCCGCGCGCTTTCCCGTGCAGTACGAACTGCTGGAACAAAATCTCGTCCGTAGATAATTGTCAGTTGTCAGTTGTCCGTTGTCAGTTGTTCGTGTTGGGCGGGCTATTCGCTAAAGATAAAAGTTCAAGTTAACCGACGATAAAACAACTGACTACTGACTACTGACATTTTTTATGACCACTGCCACGCTGCTCAGACGCAATCTCGTTTACTACTGGCGCACGAACGCGGCGGTAGTCGGCGGCGTGGCGATTGCGGTGGCGGTGCTGGCGGGGGCTTTGCTCGTCGGCGAATCGGTGCGCGCGAGTTTGCGCGAACTTGTGCTGGGGCGTCTGGGCAGAACCGCTTACGTCGTCTCGGCGTCGAATTTTTTCCGCGAAGAATTGGTCGAAGAGTTGCGCGCGCACGCGCAGTTCGCGAACGCTTCGTTCGATGGGGCGTGCCCGCTCGTCGTGTTCGAGGGCGTTGTCGTTGACGAAGGAAGCGGGCGGCGCGGCGGCGGCGTGCAGGTGTACGGCGTTGACGAGCGGTTCTGGCAATTTCACGGGATTGACGCCGCACGGAAGACTCTGGGCGAGCGCGAAGTTTTGTTGAGCGCGGGGCTGGCGTCGGAGTTGGGAGCGCAGGCGGGCGGCGAAGTTTTGCTGCGCATCGAAAAGCCTTCGGCCATCCCGGTCGAATCGTTGCACGGGCGCAAGGAAGACGTGGGGCGCACCGTCCGTTTGACGATTCGCGAAGTGCTGGGGGCAGCAGAACTCGGCGAGTTTAGTTTACGACCACAGCAGGGCGCGGTGCGCGCCGTCTTCATCCCGCTCAAGCGCGTGCAAAAGGACGCGGAGCAGCAGGGGCGTGTCAACACGATCCTGCTCTCGACGCGGACGGGCGACGAAGCGACGGATGCGGAGGGCGCGGCGCAGTCGTCGGCGGCGATTGCGAAGATTTTGCGCGAGACCTTCAGGCTCGAAGATTTGGGCATCAAGTTGCGCACGCTCGAAGCGCAACACGCGCTGTCGCTCGAAACCGAGAGCGCGGTCGTAAACGATGCGCTCGGGCGGCAGGCGCAGGAAGCAGCGCGGAGTTTGAACTTGCGCTCGCCCGCGATCTTTTCCTACCTCGCGAACGCGATCCGCGTGGGCGGGCGCGAGATTCCTTACTCGCTCGTCACGGCGATTGACGAAGAGAGCTTCGCGGGGTTGCGGCAAGAGGCGAATCAAGTTTCAGAGTCACCGGTACAAGCGTCGGCGCAAGAATCGGCGCAAGAGCCTGCGCAAGAGTCGGCGCAAAAGTCCGCAGCGTCCGCAGTTCAGAGTGCGCCGATTTTGCTGAACGATTGGGCGGCGCGCGATCTCGGCGCGCGGGCGGGCGATGCCGTGTCGCTCGATTATTACGTGTGGCAGGACGAGGGGCGTTTGGAGACGCGCACGGCGGAGTTTCGCGTGTCGGGCGTGGTCACGATGGAAGGACTCGCGGCGGATCGCGAGTTGACGCCGGAGTATCCGGGCATCAGCGGCACGGAGAGTTTGTCGGATTGGGACCCTCCGTTCCCGCTCGATCTGGCGCGCGTGCGCCCACAGGATGAAGACTACTGGAAAGAGTTTCGCACGACGCCGAAAGCCTTCATCCCGCTCGCGCGCGGGCAGGAGTTGTGGCAGACGCGCTACGGCAAACTCACTTCGCTGCGCCTCTATCCCGCGAAAGAAGTTTCGCTCGAAGCCGCGCGCACGGAGTTTGAAAAGAATTTGCGCGCGCGTCTCGACCCGCTCGGCGCAAACTTCACGCTCTACGCGGCGCGCGCCGAAGGCTTGCAAGCCTCGCGCGGGGCGACGGACTTCGGCGAGTATTTTCTCTACTTCAGTTTCTTCCTCGTCGTCTCCGCGCTGCTGCTCGCGGCACTCTTCTTCAAACTCGGCATCGAGCAACGCCTGCGTGAGATAGGCCTGCTGCAAGCCGTCGGCTTCAACGCCGCGAAAATTCGCGCGCTCTTTCTCGTGGAAGGGTCGTTGCTCGCCGTCGCGGGAAGCGTCGCGGGGCTCCTGGGCGCGCTCCTCTACGGCGCGCTCGTGATGCACGGCCTGCGGACGTGGTGGGTGGATGCGGTGGGCACGCGCGCGCTTGCGCTGCATGCGTCGCCGGTTGCGCTCGCGCTCGGCGGCGTGGGCGGCATACTCGCCGCGCTGCTGTGCATCGGGTGGACGCTGCGCATGCTCGCGCCGGTCTCGACTCGCGAACTGCTCGCCGGAACGAGCGATGCGACGACGACACGCCGCCGCGCCGGATGGTTGGGCAAAAAACTCGCCGCAGCGCGGTTCGCGCGCCTCCGTGCGTTCTCGCCGCTTGCGCGCATCGGCGCGTCGACGTCTCTCCTGGTCGCCGCCGTGTGCGCGGCGCTCGGCGTGTTGCTGTTGGCGTCCGCCGCGTTGAAGTGGGTCGGGGATGTGGCCGGGTTCTTCGGCGCGGGCACGCTGTTTCTCGTCGCGCTGCTCTGCTTTCAATCGGCATGGCTGCGGCGGCACGCGAACCGGCGCGCGACGATCAGAGGGCGCGGCGCGTGGCCGGTGGCGCGGCTCGGCTTTCGCAACGCGACGCACCGCGCGGGGCGCAGCGTCCTGTGCATCGCGCTCATCGCCTCCGCCGCCTTCATCATCGTCGCGGTTGACGCTTTCCGGCGCGAGGCGGGCGACACTGTTTCGACCGACAGGAAAACCGGCACGGGCGGCTACACGCTTCTGGCCGAGACGCTCCTGCCCGTCGCGCATGACCCGAACGACCCGGAGGGCCGGGAAGCGTTGAACCTCTCCGCGCAGGAGGAGACGGCGACGCTCGCGGGCACGAACTTCACGCGCTTTCGCCTGCGACCGGGCGACGACGCGAGTTGTTTGAATCTCTACCAGCCGCGCAACCCGCGCATACTTGCGCCCACCGGCAATTTCATCGCGGACAATCGCTTCACGTTCGCCGACTCGCTCGCCGCGACGGACGCAGAGAAAGCCAACCCCTGGCTGTTGCTCGAACGAGATTTGCCGGACGGCGCGATCCCCGTCGTCGCCGATGCCAACTCGCTCGCTTACGTGTTGCATCGCAAACTCGGCGAAGAGATCGTGTTGAACGGGGAGACGGAGAGACCGTTGCGCCTGCGTTTCGTCGCGGCGCTCTCCGATAGCTTGTTTCAATCGGAGTTGTTGATGTCGGAGAAGAATTTTCTGCGCGCGTTTCCCGAACAGGAGGGCTACCGCTTCTTCCTGCTCGACGCCGCGCCGGAACAGGCGTCGCGCGTCGCGGCGCTGCTCGAATCGCGCCTGTCGGATTTCGGTTTCGATGCGACGGGAGCGGGCGAGCGGCTCGCGGAGTTTCATCGCGTGGAGAACACCTATCTCTCGACCTTCCAGACGCTCGGCGGACTCGGCACGATCCTCGGCACATTGGGGCTGGCGACCGTGCTCCTGAGAAACGTCCTTGAGCGCAGGCGCGAACTCGCGCTGCTGCGCGCCGTCGGCTACAACGCGCGCCACTTCGCTCTGATGGTCGTCGCGGAAAACGCTCTGCTGCTCCTGTGCGGGTTGCTGACGGGCCTGGTGTGCGCGCTCTTAGCCATCGCCCCGGCCTTCTACGCGCGCGGCGGGCATCTCCCCACGCTCTCGCTCGCCGTGCTGCTCGCGTCGGTCGTCCTCGTCGGACTCGCCGCGTCGCTACTGGCGACGGCAGCCGCGCTGCGTTCGCCTTTAATCCCGGCGCTGCGCGCCGAATAGGAAACGAATCGCGTCGCGCAGGAAACGAAACAGCAGCGACCTTCATCTCTGAGGTGGCGCGCTATTTTTTCGCGACGAGGATGAGGCCAAGCATACAGAGCAGGAGGCCGACGACGTTGCGCGCGGAGAGTTGTTCCTTGAAGCCGAAGACGCCGATGGGGATGAGCGCGAGCGTGACGGCGGTGCTGCACACGACCGCCGCCGTGCTGATGTTCCACCCCGCGCGGTAGGCCAGC
>DASQDV010000087.1:0-7743 GCA_035633995.1 Pyrinomonadaceae bacterium
TTGCTCGCCCCGCGCGCGTGGCGCTACGCGGTTCCGGCGTTGGCGTTGTTGCTCATCAGCGCGGTCGCGCTCATAGTTTTCATGCGCACTCGCCCGTATGAAACTTCTATCGCGCAGCGCAACACTTCGGAGCGCGCGAAAGCGGCGCCCGTGCAGACCGAGCAGCATCACACGACGCAGCCAAACAATACCGCTACAACTGCGACGGTAGACGAGGGCGCGGGGACTACGCCGAACTCAAACGCGCCCGCATCGTCGTCGTCTAAAGAAGAGACAGCCGCCGCTGCCGTCGCGCGCGAAGAACAGGCGCAGGCGAGGCCGGGCATCGTTCTGAGCGACGAAGCACCGCCGCTGCCCGCGCCCGCGCCTGCTACGGGCAGCGGCGCGGCCGCGCGCGCCGTCACGGAGATGGCCGCGCCGACGCCTGCTCCGCCAGCCGCCGAGCCGGTCATCGTCACGCAGGAGAGCGAGGCGAAAGTTAAAGCCGTCGAATCCGTCGGACAGTTGGCGAAAGATACGCAGCAGAGGCAGGCCGATTTTGAAAACTTGCAGCGCGAACAGGCGGCCAATGCGCGGCGCGCAGAGAAATTGAGCGGCCCGCGCCGCAACAACGAACAGATGCGCAATTCGCGCGCGATGAACACCGGCGACGCGCGCAACCGTGGCGACAGACCTGACGAAAGCACTGCGGCGACGACGGTTGCGCCAGCGCCCGCCGCCATCGCGAAACGCGCGAGGCAGCGCGACGCCGACAGGGAAAGGGACGAGGCGAAACCGTCCGACAGTTCCTTGAAGAGTGAGGGCAGGCGCGCGCCGGAGGCGACGGGCGAGACGCGCACCGTCGGCGGCAGACGATTTCGCAGGCAGGGCGGCGCGTGGGTTGACACGGCATACAGCGCGGGGCAGTCCTACACGGTCGTCCGCCGCAACTCCGAACAATACCGCGCGCTCGTCGCCGACGAACCGGCGATAGGCCGCATTGGCGATGCGCTCGGCGGCGAAGTCACCGTCGTCTGGAAGGGACGCGCCTACCGCATCCGCTGAGCCAGTGATAAGCGACAACCGGCGGGTGAGAGGTGAAAAATATTTACCTCTCGCCCGCTTCTCATGTAAGGTGTACCCCTCAAGAGCCGCTTCGGCCGACAATTAACTACAAGCAAAGATAGAGCGTCGAGTTAAAATCGCGAGTTTGCTCCTGTCACTTGTCGCTTGTGACCTATCACTCAACAGGAGGTCTTCGATGATCTTCCGCAGTCCCTACCCGGCGATTGAGATGCCCGGCGTGCCGCTGACGCCGTTCGTGCTCGAAGGCGCGCGGCGGCGCGGCGATAAGCCCGCCCTGATTGACGCCGCGAGCGGGCGCACAATCACCTATCGTCAACTGTTCGACTCCGTGCAGGCGGTCGCCGCCTCGCTCGCCGCGCGCGGGCTTCGCAAAGGCGACGTGTTCGCCATCTACAGCCCCAACGTCCCGGAGTACGCCGTTGCCTTCCACGCCGTCTCGCTCATCGGCGGGACGCTGACGACGCTCAACCCGCTCTACACCGTAGAGGAGGCCGCGCACCAACTTAAGGACGCGCACGCCAGATATTTGCTCACCACCCCGGCGCTGCTCGACAAGGCGCGCGAGGCCGCCGCGCACGCCAACATCGAAGAGATTTTCGTCTTCGGCGAAGCCGCAGGCGCGACGCCGTTCGCCGCGCTTTATGAGAGCGGCGGCGGGGAAGTTCCGCAGGTCGAAATTGATCCGGGCGAAGACGTGGTCGTGCTCCCTTATTCGAGCGGGACGACGGGGCTGCCGAAGGGCGTGATGCTCACGCACCGGAATTTGATCGCCAACACGCTGCAAGTGCAGGCGTGCGAGTTGATCAAAGAGTCGGACACGATTGTCTGCGTGCTGCCGCTGTTCCACATTTACGGGATGGTCGTCATTATGAACGTCGGCCTCTACGCGGGCGCGCGCATCGTCGTCATGTCGCGCTTCGATCTCGAATCGTTCCTGCGTGTCTTGCAGGACTACAATGTTACGCTCGCCCACGTCGTGCCGCCGATCATGCTCGCGCTCGCGCAGCACCCGGCGGTTGACAACTACGATCTCTCGAAACTCGAAACGCTTTTTTCCGGCGCGGCGCCTTTGAGCGAGGAACTCGCGCGGGCGTGCAGCGAGCGGCTCGGCTGCAACATCCGGCAGGGCTACGGCATGACGGAAACCAGCCCGGCCATACACCTCACGCCGCACGCTTTCGACTGGACAAAGTACGGCTCAATCGGGCAGTGCGTGCCGGACACGGAATGCAAGATCGTGGACGTGGAGACGGGCGAGCCTCTGGGTCATGGACAGGAGGGCGAGATTTGCATGCGCGGGCCGCAGATGATGAAGGGCTACCTCAACCGCCCTGAAGCCACCGCCGCGACGATTGACCCGGACGGCTGGCTGCACACGGGCGACATCGGCTACTGCGACGAGGAAGGCCATTTCTTCGTCGTGGATCGCTTGAAGGAGTTGATCAAATACAAGGGGATGCAGGTTGCCCCGGCGGAACTCGAAGCGCTGCTGTTGACGCACCCGCAGGTGGCGGACGCGGCGGTCGTGCCCTTACCGGACGAAGAAGCGGGCGAACTGCCGAAAGCCTTCGTCGTCCGCAAACCGGCGGCGGAAGACGTCGCGGCGGAAGAACTGATGGCTTTCGTCGCCGCGCGCGTCGCGCCCTATAAGAAGATTCGTCAACTGGAATTCATCGAGCAGATTCCGAAGTCAGCCTCCGGAAAAATCCTGCGCCGCCTGCTCGTCGAGCGCGACCGCGCAAAGTAAATTTGAACGTTTAGAATTAACGTGCTAAGGGACAAACTTCTCATGCCGAACATCTCAAACATCCGCCGCGCCGCGCGTGCGTCAATCGTCGTCGCCGCCATCTTTTTCATCGCAGCCTTCAACCTCTCGCCCGCCGCCGACGCGCAAAGACGCGGCAACGCGCGCGGCAGGGCACAGGCCGCCGCGTCCAACTCCGCCGCGCCCGCGCGCCGCGACCCCGATGTCGCGCGCATGCTTGCCGAGATTGACCCGCGCAACATCGAGCGCACGGTGCGCAAACTCGTCTCCTTCGGCACGCGCAACACGCTCTCCGCTCAGGACAATCCGGCGCGCGGCATTGGCGCGGCGCGAGACTGGCTCAAGAGCGAGTTTGAGGCCATCTCGCGGGGCGCGGGCGGGCGGCTCAAGGTCGAGCTACAGTCTTACACGCAGGAAGCCATGCCGCCCCCGCGCGGGCGCATCCCGCAACCGACCGTGATCACGAACGTCGTGGCGACGCTGCGCGGCACGCAGCCCGCATCTGCCGAGCGCATGTACGTCGTGAGCGGCCACTACGATTCGATGTGCACCAGCCCGACCGATGCTACCTGCGACGCGCCGGGCGCGAACGACGACGCCTCGGGCGTGGCGGCAGTGGTCGAGATGGCGCGCGTGATGTCGCGTCGTGAGTTCGATGCGACGATTGTGTTCATGGCCGTCGCGGGCGAAGAACAGGGCTTGCTCGGCGCAACCCACTACGCCGAGCAGGCGAAGCAGAAGAACCTCAACATCGAGGCGATGTTCACGAACGACATCGTCGGCAACTCCCTGGGCGGGAACGGCGTGCGCGACCCGCACACGGTGCGCGTCTTCTCCGAAGGCGTGCCCTCGAACGAGACGCCGGAGGAGGCTGCGACGCGACGCGGCACGGGCGGCGAGAACGATTCCGGTTCGCGCCAACTCGCGCGCTTCATCAAAGAGGTCGGCGCGACCTACATGCCCGCGTTCAACGTGCAGTTGATCTACCGGCGCGACCGCTATCTTCGCGGCGGCGATCACATCCCGTTTCTCGAACGCGGCTTCGCGGCGGTGCGCTTCTGCGAACTGAACGAAGACTACACGCACCAGCATCAAAACGTCCGCACCGAAAACGGAATTGTTTACGGCGACCTGCCGGAGTTCGTTGACTACGACTATATCGCGCGAGTCGCGCGCCTGAACGCCGCCTCGCTCGCCACGCTCGCGCGCGCCCCCGCGCGCCCCAAAGCGGTCGGCCTCCTCACGCGCCGCCTGACGAACGACACAGACCTTCAATGGACTGCGAACACGGAAGACGATTTGGCGGGCTATGAAGTGGTCTGGCGCGAAACCTCGTCGCCCGTCTGGACGAACGCGCAGATGGTCGGCAACGTGACGACCTACACCGCGAAGGGCGTTTCGAAGGACAACTATTTCTTCGGCGTGCGCGCCGTTGACAGGCAGGGCAACCGCAGCCCCGCCAGCGCGCCGCGCCCGGTTCGCTGAGGCAGGGTTCGTCGGTGATTGCGTCCGGCGCGTCGCCGGGCGCGAGATGAAGCAAAGCGGAGGGCAGACAGGTTCGGATTGAACCCGTCTGCTCTCCGCTCTGCTTTGTTCCGTCAATCGTCTTGAGTCAGACGACCGGTTCGTTTACGGCAATGACTCCACGTTGACGAGGAAGCGGAACGCGCCGTTCACCTGCACGCCGAGCACGAACTGGACGTTGATGCTCTGGCCTGCCCCAAGCGGCTGCGAGAGCGTGATGGTCGGGATGGTGAGACTCGAATTAAGCCCGCCGCCGAGCGGCTGCGAAGGCGGCCCTTCGAGCACCGTCCCCTTGACGAGCACGTTCGAACCGTCCGTGCGCGTCACGAAAGTGTCGTTCGAAGTGAGCGCGCGCAGGTCGGCCTGCGCTTCGGTGCGGTTGCCTGCCGTTGTGATGTCAACGATGCGGAAGCGCAGCCGCGTCACGGCCTGTCCGGTGTTGTTGGTAAAGGTGCGCCGGAAGGCGATCGTGCCGAACTGGCCGTTCGGCACCGGCGACGTGTCGCGCACGCGATTGGGCGGGTTCGCTTCGGGCTGCGCGGGGTCGAGGAGCACAGACGGGAAGAGGCTGTTGCGCTGGATGGGGCTGCTCCTGCCTTCCGGCCCCGGCGCGCCGAGGACGGAGAAGTAGAAGCCGGTGGCGATGTTGCCGAACGTCTGGCTCAGCGTCGAGACGATGACGAAATCCGAGCCGTTGTCGCCCGTGTCCTGCGGGAAGCCGCTTGCCAGACGGCGCACGACGGCGTGGTCTGCGTTCGAGGTGACGCCGAAGTTGAGCGGCACGCCGAAGCCTTCGCGGTAGAGCGGATCGTTGACGTTGAAGCCGACGGCGTCCATGCGATAGCCGTAGTTGAAGTTGGAGGGGTTACGCGTGCGGAAGAGCGCGACCGCCGAGCCGTCGGGGATGTCGCCGCCGAAGTAGGCATCGCCGGTGCCGTAGTTGCTCAGCCCGTAGCCGCCGATGTTGAAGGCGAGGTAGTGGCCGCGCGCCGGGATGGTGACGTTGAAGTCCGGCAGCGGCACGCGCACGCTGGGGTTGCCGCCGTGGTCGAGCACTACGAGCGTCCAACCGCCCGAACCGTCCGAAGAGGTGACGGTGACGGGCGCGTCGCTGTCGTTGTAGAGTTCGATGTACTCGTCCTGAATCCCGTTCGGGCCGCGAAAGCGAAACTCGCTGATGATCACGGCCGGGTGAATCTGCCCGCGAATCTCGCCGCCGGGGAAATTAACGCTGTGGACATTGAAATACATCAATCCGGCCTTCAAATTCGCCACGTCGGTCGGCGTGACGGCGAAAACTAAGTTCTGGAACGAGCCGGAGGTCATGCCCTGCGTTCCGATGGGGAAACGGACGGGGGCGTTCGCGCCCACCTGCGCCGGGCTGTGAATGTGCGAATCGGTCTGGTTGCTGGTCAGGCCGCTGAAGGTGAGTGAGACGGTGATCTGCGTCTCGGCGTCGTTTAAGACGACCGTGCCGATGCCGGTGGCGTTACTCTGGCGGGGCGGCACTTCCTGTTCGCTCCTGAGGTAGCCTCGGAAGGTCGTCGTCGCATGCGTAGCGGGCGCAAAGCAAATGAGGAGCAGCAGGGTGACGAGTAGATAACTCGGTCGGATGGGGCTTTTCATGGTTTGAACTCCTTGTAAATTTTGGTGATCGGGTTGGCAACCGGGTAGTCGTGGCGTTGAGGAGCGGCCACGACCGTAAACGTTATTCTTGGTGGCGGAATGCCGGAAAGTGCGCTCACTGCCGGTGAGCCGACGAGGGGAACTGTTTCGGCCAAAGCTGCCTGACGTAGGCGCAGAGACTAGCACTGCGCTGCGGGCGGGTCAATATTTATTCTGCCGCCGCCGCCGGAATTTTTATTCAACCAACGGGCGGCCGCGCGCGTCTAAATGTTTGGCGGAAACTCCGGCAAATAATCCAGTCATTAAAGAAGCGGGTTAAAATTCAAAGGTGCTTATGATGAGAAGTATGTTCGGGCGACAACTCGACAGGGAAAGCGGATTCGTGCGGCGCATGACGGCGCTCGCGTTGGCTTACGCGCTCGTCGGCGCGACGCTCGCCGCTGCGCCGCCCGCCGCGCGTGCGCAGGCGGCACGGGGAAGCGCGCGTCCGGGCGAAGACCAGCGCATCGTGCATGTGCTCAACCGTCTCGGTTTCGGGGCGCGTCCCGGCGACGTGGAGCGCGTGCGCAAAATCGGGCTTGAGCGTTACGTCGAACAGCAACTCATGCCCGAAAAGATCGAAGACGCGGCGGCTGAAGCGAAACTCGGCGGCCTACAGTCTTATCGTATGACGACCGCAGAGCTTTTCCGTAAGTACCCGCAGCCGGGTCAACTCATGCGCGCGTTGCAGCGACAGGGTCGCCTGCCCGCAGACCTCGCGGCGGCAGCCGGGAATCGCAAGGGCGGCGAGACAGCGGCAGCAACTAAACAGGGCGCGGGCGAGCGTATGGACGCGGAAGGCGCGATGCCGAACGACGCGGCGGCGGCGGCGATGACTGCGGGCGGCGACGAACCCGAAGCGGCTGCCGGTAACGATGCGCGCAGAAACTACCGGCAAGCCATCCAGCAATATTACATGGAGAACAATTTGCTACAGCCCGCGCGCATCACTGCGGAGTTGCAGGCGTCGCGCATCCTGCGCGCAGTCTACAGCGAGCGGCAGTTGCAGGAAGTGCTGGTTGATTTCTGGACGAACCACTTCAACGTCTATGCCAACAAGGGCGCGGATCGCTGGCTCCTCGTCTCTTATGACCGCGACACCATCCGCCCGCACACGCTCGGCAAGTTCAGAGACCTCCTGCTCGCTACGGCGCAAAGCCCCGCCATGCTCTTTTACCTCGACAACTTTCAGAGCGTCAGCCCCACCGCCGGGCAGGGCGCGAATCGCATGCGACCGCGCGTGAAGCGTTTCTTCGAGACTTTGACTAATCCGCAGATGAACGGCGCGGATGAGGCGGGACAGGGAGCAGCGCCGCCGCGTCGCGCACGACGCATGAATCGCCGCCGCGAGTTGAGACGCGAAGAGGTGTCGAACGCACAGAGCGCGCAGATGCCCGCGCCGGGTCAGCAGCAAGCGCAGGAGACGCCGAACGCGCCGCAGCAACCGCGTCGCATGCGGCGAGGCATCAACGAAAACTACGCGCGCGAGTTGATGGAATTGCACACGCTCGGTGTCGAGGGCGGCTACACGCAACGGGACGTGCAGGAAGTGGCGCGCTGCTTCACCGGCTGGACGATCTTCGACCCGCGCGGCCTCGGCGGCATGGCCGGACTCACGAACGCCGAACGCGCCGGAACCTTCTTCTTCAACGCGCGCCTGCACGACGACGGCGAAAAACTGGTGCTCGGCCACAAGATTCCGGCGGGCGGCGGCATCAACGACG
>DASQDV010000088.1:0-2557 GCA_035633995.1 Pyrinomonadaceae bacterium
CCAGGTCTTGCGCGACGACGTGTTTATGCTCGCGCGCGACGGCACCGTGACGGGTCATCGCGTCGCGCCCGCTGCCTCGCGCTCCGCCGTCATCGTCAGTTCGCAGAACCAGAACCGCGAGTGGATTTATTCGCAGCAGCAAACCATCTCCGCCGAAGGCTTCAGCGGGCAGGCGTTTTCCACGCACGTCCCGCACACCGTCCGCGCGACGGAGACCAAAGGCTGCACGGATTGCCACGTCTCGAAGGAGAACAACAACAACGCGTGGATGGCGCAACTCCTGATGCAGGGGACGAACTTCGTCAACTTCATGGGTCGCTACGTCTACATCGCCGCCGAGCACTCGCTCGAAGTCGTCCCCGTCACCGAACGCGAAGACCCGCAGGCGGTCATCGGCAGCACGCTCCACAAACTCGCTTACCCCGACAACTACAAGAAGTTTGTTGACGGCGGCAGGCAGCTAGAGACTTTCTACGAGCACCCCGGCAACCCCGAAGTCTTGCAGGTGCAGATGCGCGGCGAGTATGCCTACGTCGCGGCGGGCGAGGGCGGCCTGCGCATCTACGACGTCGCGCAGATCGATCACAAGGGCTTCTCCGAGCGCATCACCACCGCGCCCGTCTCGCGCTTCGGCCAACGCTTCTGGGTGAAGACGAAGTATGCAACGGCTGTCGCCGCGCCCTCCACGCTCGCGCTCGACCCGGTGCGCAAGCGTCTCCCCGAAAATCAGGAGCAGCCGATTCACCCGCTCTACGGCTATATCTACGTCGCGGACAAACACGAGGGACTGGTCACGGTCGGCGCGGCCACGCTGCTCGACGGCGACCCGCTGAACAACTACCTCAAGCGCGCGCTGACGTGGAATCCGAACGGCGTGCTCGAAGGCGCGAACAACATCCAGATCGCGGGCACGCACGCTTACATCACGACCGAGAAGTCGCTCGTCATCGTCAACATAGACGACCCGATGAATCCGAAAGTCGCCAAAGTGATTTCGCTTCATCACCCGCACGCCGTCGCCATACAGTTCCGCTACGCCTTCGTCGTAGACGAAGAGGGATTGCATGTCTTGGACGTGACGAAACCGGAAGAGGCGCATCTCGTAGAGGGCGCGAAAGTGCCGCTCTCGCACGCGCACGACGTTTACGTGGCGCGCACCTACGCCTATGTCGCCAACGGCAAAGATGGCGTCGCCATCATCAACGTCACCAACCCCGAACAGCCCAAGCTCGACCAGATGTACAACGCCGAAGGCAAGATCAACGACGCGCATCAGGTCAAAGTGGCGATGACGAACGCGAGCCTCTATGCCTACGTCGCCGACGGGCACAACGGCCTGCGCATACTGCAACTGACTGACCCCGAAACGTCCGTCACCTACGCGGGATTCAGCCCGCGCCCCGACCCGAAACTGATCTCTACCTTCAAGACGATTGGCCCTGCGGTCGCCCTCTCGGAGGGCTTGGATCGCGACCGCGCCGTTGACGAAAGCGGCAACCAGCTCGCCGTCTTCGGCAGGCGCGGCGCGCGCCCCTTCAACCGCGAAGAGTTGCAGAGCATGTACCTGCTCGACGGCAAACTCTACACCGTCACCGACAACCCGACGACGCCCGCCAACGAGTTCAAAGGCACGACGGCGAAGGGCGGCGACGGCGAACAGCCCGAAGCGAAACCCGAAAAGGCCATCTCCGCCAATTCGACCAAGATGTCAATCTTCACGCTGCAAAGCGTGACGACGACAACCAAATTGATCGGCGGTGGATTGGGCTTGCTGATCGTAGGATTTGGATTGCGCAGGCTGCGAAGGCTGCGGCGAAACGCTTAGCAGAACGTTCGTGAAGAAACCGCATAGCCCGCCTTGATTTCCGGAAATCAAGGCGGGCTATGCGGTTTCTTTCATCCATTCGATGCAGCGTTTGAGGTGCGCCTGCATCGCTTCGGCTGTATCACTGTGTATGCGCCCGTGTCCGGGCAGCACCCATTCGAAACGCTTCCCCAGCAGTTTCTCCATCGAGCGCGTCTGCTCCGCCCACGAATACCACGAGACGCTGCGAAAGGCCGTCAGCGTCTCGCGCGCGGGCGACCACGCGAGATGATCGCCGGTGAAGAGATACTTGTCGCGATAGAGCAAGAGCATGTGGCCGCGCGTGTGGCCGGGCACGGGGATGACGCGCAGTTCCCCGTCGAGCGCCACTTCCGCCTCGCCTTCTATCACGTGCTCAACTCCGCGCCGGTGCGCGCCGTCCGCCGCGTGCATAATGCGCGTACAACCAAAGCGCGCGGCGAATTTCGCGTGGTCTGCGATGTCGTCCGAGTGCGTGAGAAACATCCGGCGGACGCCGCCGAGCGCCGCGATGCGCTTGACGAGTTGCGAGGCGAAGCGCGGCGAATCAACGAGCACGTTTCCGCCCTCCGCCTCCGGGCGCACGATCAAATAACTCCACGCGCCGAAACTCGCCTCGGCGGTGAAGCCGCAGAAATAAACGTTTTCGGAGACGCGCGCGGGGTAGGCGTCTATGGCGGCGCGCACGTTGTGGTGTTCGAGCGTGCCGATGGA
>DASQDV010000089.1:0-9427 GCA_035633995.1 Pyrinomonadaceae bacterium
GCGCCTGAATTTGATCGTGGCGGGCACGGAAGACGCCATCGTGATGGTCGAATCGGGCGCGAAGGAGGTCTCGGAAGAGATCATGGTCGAAGCCCTGATGCTCGCGCACAAGGAGATCAACCGCCTGTGCCGCTGGCAGAAGGAGCTTTACAAGGCTTTGGAGATTCAGAAGCGCGAGGTCACGCCGCCCGCTCTGAACGAAGAGATGTCGGGCGAGATCGAGCGCAACTACTCGGAAAAATTGCGCGCCGCCTTAGACACTTCGACGCAGGACAAGCTGACGAGCTACGCCACCGTCGACGCGCTCAAAAAGGAGGTCGTCGAATCCTACCCGGAGGACGCGCCCGAACAGCGCCAGATGGCGAAGAAGATTTTCGACAAGTTGAAAGAGCGCATCTTCCGCGACGACATACTCGACAAGCGCCGCCGCCCCGACGGTCGCCGCTTCTCCGAGATTCGCCCGATCACTTGCGAAGTAAGCTGGCTGCCGCGCGTTCACGGGTCGTCGCTGTTCACGCGCGGCGAGACGCAGGCCATCGTGACCACGACGCTCGGCACGAAAGAGGACGAGCAGTACATGGACGATCTGGAAACGGGCGAGATCAAACGCCGCTTCCTGCTGCACTATAACTTCCCGCACTACTCGGTCGGCGAAGTCGGGCGTTTCGGCTCGACCTCCCGGCGCGAAATAGGGCACGGCGCGCTCGCGCGTCGCGCGCTCGAACCCGTCCTGCCGCAGGAGAGCGAGTTCCCGTATTCGCTGCGCATCGTCTCGGACATCACGGAGTCGAACGGGTCGTCGTCGATGGCGACCGTCTGCGGCGGTTCGCTCTCGATGATGGACGCGGGCGTGCCGATTAAGTCGGCGGTCGCGGGCGTCGCGATGGGACTCGTGATGGAAGGCAACAAGTACGCCATTCTCTCGGACATCGCGGGCGCGGAAGACCACTACGGCGACATGGATTTTAAAGTCGCGGGCACGCGCGACGGCATCACCGCGCTCCAGATGGACATCAAGATCGGCGGCATCAACGCGCAGATCATGCAGGAGGCTCTGGAACAGGCGCGCAAAGGCCGCCTCCACATCCTCGCGGCGATGGAGCAGGCCATCGCCCAGCCGAAAGAGGAGATGTCGCCTTATGCGCCGCGCATCATCCAGATCAAGATCAACCCGGATAAGATTCGCGACGTGATCGGACCGGGCGGCAAGATGATCCGTTCCATCGTCGAGGAGACGGGCGCGAAAATTGACGTGGAAGACGACGGCACGGTCTCGATTGCCACCGCCGACAGCGAGGCGGCGCAGGCCGCAGTGGATCGCATACGCGGCCTGACGGCGGAAGCCGAAATCGGCGCAACCTACGTGGGCACGGTTTCGCGCATCGTGGATTTCGGCGCGTTCGTCGAAATCTTCCCCGGCACGGACGGCCTGCTGCACATCAGCGAGATCGCCAATCATCGCGTGCGCGACGTGCGCGACGAACTCAAGGAAGGGCAGCAGATCATGGTCAAGTGCATCGGCAAGGAGGGCAACAAAATCAAGCTCTCACGCAAGTCTCTGCTGCGCGACGAGCAGCAGAAGGCGGGGGGCAACGGGCACGAACCGCAGGGCGACGAAGAGTAAAGGCCGCCCAGCGCGCCTCTGCCGGAGCCGATTCGGGGCTTGCACCACGCGTGCAAGCCCCTTTTTTCTTCTAATACATACATTTAGGCCGGATTTATTGTCTCGCAAAATTGGAAGAGATGCTGTATTGTGTCTTTCCTTTTATTGAAAACGACCCCACAGCGGGATTTTTTAAGGGTCTCCGCAAGGGAGTCGCATCCCAAAAAGTCATTATTTTATGGTATTTACGGGGAATCGCAAGGAGGACGACCACACGATGAAGCATCAAGCTCTACGCCCAATCGCTCTGATGCTCAGCGTCTTGATCATAGCCGCAGTGCCCGCTCAGGCTGGCACCGTCAGATTCGGCGATGTGATTTCGCTAGCGACAATCAACGGCCAGAGTGGTCGCACTAACGTAGACCTCCGCCTCCGCTCCGTCACGCAGCAAAGCGGCGGAACTGCCCAGCAGCAGCGGCAAACCGCTTCCACCGGCAATAATTCACAGGATCGCAAAAACGTCCAGACGCCCGCCGAAGGCGCAAGCCCCGCGACGAACGCCGACACGAGCATCACCGGCACGAGCGTCGCCGTGCAGCAACCCGGCGTGCAGGTCGAGACCATCGAACTCGGCGACATACAGGGGACGATTTGCGACTGCCCCTGGCCGACCCCGCCCGGCATCGGTTTCCCGAAACTGCCCTTTTTAGCTCTGGCGGGCATCCCGCTCCTGTTCCTCGGCGGCGGCAGCGACACCCCGCCGGGTGACTTCGTCATCATTCCGCCTCCGCCGACGCCTCCGCCTGCGCCGGAGATTCCCGAACCGGCCACGCTCCTGCTGCTCGGCAGCGGCCTCGCCGCTCTCGGTGCGGGCGCACGCCGCCGCCGCCACGCTGCCGCTTCGGCGCGTGCCGACGAAGCGGATACGGAAGTTCTGGACGTGAGGGGGGCATGATCATGTCGAAACCTGTAACAATGATCAACGTCGCCAACGCCGCACGCCTCAAGTCGCTCATGCTCGCCTGCTGCCTCGTGGTCTGCGCGGCCAGCCTGTCGGGCACTGTCGGCAGCGTCTACGCGCAGCGCGACCGCGACGTGCGGCTCGGGCGCATCGAAGTTTCGACCACGCCGGGCGGCTACCCGCTCATCGTTGACGGAGAGCAACGCGGCACGACGAGTCCGACCGTGCAGTTGTACGACCTCGCGCCCGGACGCCACACGGTCGAAATCCAGTTTCCGAACAACACGCGCTGGGTGCGCGCCTTCGACATCGTCGCCAACAAAAAGCAGTGCATCACGCTCAACTACCGGCCAAAGACCATCAGCATCGAGCGACCGGTCATCGCCAAGTCGCCGTGCCCGTATCCGGTCAACATCTCCGCCCCGGCTTCGGTGCGTGAGGGCGACATCATCACTTTCAGTTCCGACGTGAACTACGCGGGACAGTCGGGCTTGATCTACACATGGACGATCAGCCCGCCGAGCGCGCGCATCCTGAGCGGCGCGGGCACGCCCACCATCACGGTTGACACAACCGGCGTCGGGCAGCAGCGCGTGACCGCCATCCTCGTCGTGGACGACGGCTCGGGCGACCGCATGTGCCGCCAGCGCGCACAGGCCGCCACCGGCGTCGAACCCGTTGTGAAGCCGCCCGTTCAGGCGAAGAGTTTCGCGGAGTTCCCGTCCGTCGCCTTCAACGAAGACAAGGCCAACCTCGACAACTTCGCGGTGGCGTTGCAGGGCGAACCGGGCTCGCGCGGCTACATCATCGTCTACGGCGGTCGGCGCAGCCGCCCGGGTCGCGCCAACCAGCTCGGCGAGCGCAGCCGCCAGTATCTCGTCAACACGCGCAACATTGACCCGAACCGCATCGTCATCGTCAACGGCGGGACGCGCGAGACGGATTCGTTCGAACTGTGGCTCGTCCCGCAGGGCGCGACGCCCCCGCAGGCCAGACCCAGATAAAAGTAGTGACAAGTGACAAGTGACAAGTGGCAAGTTAAAACAGTAATTGTTCTAACTCGTCACTTGTCACTTTATCTGTTGTATGGTAACTAGAGCCACGCGCGAATCTCCCCCGTGAACCGGAAGCGTTAAGCTTCGACGTTTGTGTTAAACCAGAGAGAGAACTCCGAAGGAGGATCGTTTTATGGGTGATGGTGATGGCGGCAGCGGCAGCACCGGAGTGGTGGCCGTGTTGGTAATCTTCATAATCGTGATCGTGCTGGCGCTCGTGCTGTTCGGCGGGCGACTTTTCGGCAGCAAATCAACGAAAGTTGACGTGAACGTCAGCGCGCCGAGCGCACCGGCGAGCAAGTAGCGTTAAAAAAGAATTTCGTTCAAACTCATTCACCGAAAAGAGAGCAACGCGCACGCCCGAGAGGGCAAGCGCGTTGCTCTCTTCTTTTCATTTGCGCGGCGCGGCTGCTAACATGCTTCGCAAATCGTGAATAGAGAAAAACCGTGCATCGCGAATCGTCAATCGTGAATAGAAGAAGACCGATTTCTACATTCAGGATTGACGATTCACGATTCGCAGCGTAAAACGCTGCGCGATTTACGGAGGTCAAGAATTGTCCGCACCGAACATCGAAACAATCGTCAGCCTGGCGAAGCGACGCGGCTTCGTCTTTCCCTCGTCGGAGATTTACGGCGGGCTTGGCAGCGCGTGGGATTACGGCCCGCTCGGCGTCGAACTATGCAACAACGTCAAGCGCGCGTGGTGGCGCTCGATGGTCTACGAGCGCGACGACATGGAGGGACTCGATTCCTCCATCATCCTCAACCGCGCCGTCTGGAAATATTCGGGGCACGAGGAGACCTTTAGCGACCCGCTCGTCGATTGCAAAGAGTGCAACAGCCGTTTTCGCGCAGACAAACTCATTGAAGAGTTTGGCGATCCCGAAGTTGATGTTTCGCCTGAAGCCCCCAACTTCGTTGCTTTCTCCCTGCCTTACATTAAGTGTCCGAACTGCGGCAAAACGAACTGGACAGAATCGCGCCCTTTCAACCTGATGTTCCGCACGCAACTCGGCGCGGCGTCGGCTGAAGACGACCCGGCGGCGCTCGCCTATCTTCGTCCTGAGACGGCGCAGGGCATCTTCATCAATTTTCATCTCGTGCAGCAGACGATGCGGCGCAAAGTCCCGTTCGGCATCGCGCAGATCGGAAAATCGTTTCGCAACGAAGTGACGCCCGGCAACTTCATCTTCCGCACGCGCGAGTTCGAGCAGATGGAGATGGAATATTTCGTGCGCCCCGGCGAAGACGAACAGGTGCATCAGGAGTGGATCGACAACTGCTTCAACTGGTACGCCTCGCTCGGCCTCAGCCGCGACAACCTGCGCCTCTACGAACAGCCCAAAGAAGAACTCGCGCACTACGCCAAGCGCACCGTTGACATACACTACCGCTTCTTCCCCGAACGCGCCGACGAAGAGAAGCACTGGGACGAACTGATGGGCATCGCCAACCGCACCGACTTCGATCTGCGCGCGCATTCGAAGAACCCTGCGGACGCCGAAGGCAAACGCCTCAACCCCGATTCGACCGAAGACCTCTCCTATTTCGACGAAGCGCGCAAGGAGCGTTACTATCCTTACGTCATCGAACCGGCGGCGGGCGTCAACCGCTCCGTGCTCGCCTTCCTCATGGACGCTTACTCCGAGCGCACGAACGACAAAGGCGAGACGCGCGTGATCTTGAAACTTCATCCCGAACTCGCGCCGATCAAAGTGGCGGTCTTGCCGCTCGCCAAGAACAAGCCGGAGATCGTCGGCATGGCGCGAGCCGTCAAGCGCGGCCTGCAACCCGTCATGCGCGCCGTCTACGACGACACGGGCGGCATCGGCAAACTCTACGCGCGGCAGGACGAGATCGGCACGCCCTTCTGCGTGACGGTGGATCACCAATCGCTCGAAGACGAAGCCGTCACCGTGCGCGACCGCGACACCTGGGAGCAGGAACGCGTCAAAGTCGCAGACCTGCAACAGCATTTACAGACACGTCTGCTCAAGTGACGGGTGACAGGCGACGAGCGACAGGTTAAAACCAAAAACTTGTCATTTTCTTACTCGCCGCCTGTCGCTCATCACTCGTCAATTTTCTTATGGCTATCAGAAAATTAAACAACCAGCGCACGGACGCGCGGCTGTTGCTCGAAGCGGAAGAACCCGTCGAGTTGCCGCCCGCCGAAATCGAGGAGGGCGCGGTCGTCGTGCAGTTCGACAATGTGAAGCCCTACGTTTCGGAACTGCTCGAAACTCTGCGCGCGGGCACCATCGCCGAACTCGTGCCCGTCATGCTCGACGGCTCGACCTTCGCCATACACACGCGCACGCGCACCTTCTGGGTCAAACTCTGGCACGCTGCGGGCGGCGACCTCACGCGCATCGAACGCGCGCAGGTGATCAGTTGCCTGCCCTCTACGCGCGGCCTGCAAGTCATCGTCGGCGACGAGGACGAAGACGACTTCGACGATGACGAGTTGGACGAAGAGTTCGACGAGGACGACTTCGACGAAGACGACGACGATGACGACGAAGTCGTGCCCGTCAAACCGCAGCCCGAAAGCTGACCGTCGAGCCTTGCGCCTTTTGCTTTAACTTTGCGCCTCCGGCGAGAAAAGCAGTTCTCGCTGAAGGCGCAAAGTAAGGAAACCGGAAGGCGCAAAGGAAGAAGGGAATAGTTTAGGAGTTGCGCCTGTCCTTCCGCTTGATGAATAAAATTCCCGCGAAAATTCGTGCGCTGGCGGTCGCCGTTCGTGAGGCGGGCGGGCGGGCGCTGCTTGTGGGCGGCTGCGTGCGCGCTGCTTTGATGGGGCGCGAGCCGAAGGATTGGGACGTGGAAGTGTACGGCGTCGAACCGGCGCGGCTGCGCTCTCTGCTCGAAGGATTCGGGCGCGTGGACGCGGTCGGCGAGGCGTTCACGGTCTACAAGATCGGACACGACCTGGACGTTTCGCTTCCACGCCGCGAACGGAAAGAGGGGCGCGGCCATCGCGGTTTCGTCATCGAAGGCGACCCCGGGATGTCCGTCGCAGAGGCCGCGCGCCGCCGCGACTTCACCATTAACGCCATCCTCCAAGACCCGCTCACGGGCGAGATACACGACCCTTACGACGGGCGCGCAGACCTCGAACGCCGCCTCCTGCGCGCCGTCTCGCGCGAGACGTTCGGCGAGGACAGTTTGCGCGTGCTGCGCGCGGCGCAACTCGCGGCGCGCTTCGAGTTTGACATCGAGGCGGAGACCGTCGAACTCTGTCGCACGATTGACCTGTCGGACTTGCCCGCCGAGCGCGTCTGGGGCGAGTTGGAAAAACTGCTCTTGCAGGCGGAGCGTCCTTCAATCGGTTTCGAGTGGCTCGCGAAATTGAACGCGACGCCGCAAATCTTTCCTGAAATTCAGGCGCTTGTCGGCGTGCCGCAAGAATACGAATGGCACCCGGAGGGACATGTTGACGTACACACGTGGCTCACGGTTGATCGGGCGCGCGAGTTGATAGATGACCTGCCCTACACGAAACAGGTGACGGTGATGCTGGCGGCGCTGTGTCACGATTTCGGCAAGCCCGCGACGACCGAGTTTGTCGAAGGGCGCATGCGTTCGCGCGGGCACGACGAGGCGGGCGTTGCGCCGACGAATGCGTTTCTGGATCGTTTGAAAATCTACACGCTCGAAGGCTACGACGTGCGCTCTCAGGTTGTGGAACTCGTGCGCGCGCATTTGAAGCCGGGCGAGTTTTACCACAAGCGCGCGGAAGTTTCAGAGGGCGCGTTTCGCCGCCTCGCGCGTCGCTGCGAACTCGACCTGCTGTACCGCGTGGCGCGCGCCGACACCCTGGGGCGAAACGCCGAGTGGGTTCCGCGTGAGCGTTGGTTCGACGCCGTGCCGCAGGAGTGGTTCATCGCGCGGGCGCGCGAGTTGGCCGTCGAAGAACGTGCGCCCGCGCCTCTGCTTTTGGGTCGGCACCTGCTCGCGCTCGGACTTGAACCTTCGCCGCGCGTCGGTGAAATCACGCGCGCCGTCTACGAGATGCAGCTCGACGGGCGCGTCCGCACGCTCGAAGAGGCGCAGGCGGCGGCCAAAGAGTTGCTCGCGTCAAGTTGAAGCCGACCGAAAACAGCATGCGTCTCGTGCCGTTCAGAAATCATTCGACAACCGCTCCGTTGCGGCAATATACTCTCCGGCGCGCGCATCTGTTGAATTGTCGCCTCATAGTTCAAGGAAGGGAATATCTGATGACTCAACACGCCCCCGCCGTGCCGACCATCAATCGCCTGTTGGCGCACCTGCCGGAAGACGAGTTTGAGCTTTTGCGACCGCACATGGCGCAGGTTCAACTCGAACTCCACACCGTCATCATCGAGCCGCACGTGCCGATCCGCGACAACTATTTTCCGCTCAACGCGCTGCTCTCGATGGTGTCGGTGATGGAGGACGGCTCGGCGGTCGAATGCGGCTCAATCGGGCGCGAAGGGATGTCGGGCATCCCCGTCCTGCTCGACGCCGGGGAGACTTCGATGCAGACCGTCGTGCAAATTGCGGGCGAGGCCATACGGATCAAGGCGGAAGTCCTTAAAGAAGTGTACGACCGGGGCGGCGCTTTGAAGCGCATCCTCAACCGCTACATGCACACGGTCGTCGTCGTCGGCTCGCAGTCAACGGCCTGCAACCGCCTGCATCACATCGACCGGCGGCTCTGCCGCTGGCTCCTGATGAGTTCCGACGGCATCGGCTCGGACGAGGTGCGCATCACGCACGAGTATCTCGCCGTGATGCTCGGCGTCCGCCGCGCCGGGGTCAGCGAAGCCGCCGCCAAACTTCAGGAGCAGAATTTGATCAGCTACTCGCGCGGGAGCATCCAGATACTCGACCGTGAAAGTTTGGAAGAACTCGCCTGCGAGTGTTACCGCGTCGTGAAAGCGGAATACGAACGACTCTTCAGTTGAACCTTCACGCGCCGCTTTTCGTTTTGCACTGAGCCGCCCGCATCAAGCCCCGCCCGACTTTTATGCCCGCCCGCCCGTAGTGTAAGATGCCTTTTAATTCTCGCGCCCGTTCGTCATGTATAAACTACCGGAGATGCAAAAAGCCCTCCACACTCGCCGGGGCGGAGCGCGCGCGCCGGTCTTAACTTTCAATTTTAAGGAAACCTACAGATGATAGATTTTGCACTGACCGAAGATCACGAGTCCATCCGCAACACCGTGCGCGAGTTTGCGCAGAAGGAGGTCGCGCCGCGCATCAAAGAGCTTGACGAGCAGCAACGCTTCGACCGTTCCATCCTCGACAAGATGGCGGAGTTGAACTTGCTTGGCGTCTGCATCCCCGAAGAGTACGGCGGCGCGGGCTTCGACTACATCGCGCTCGGCCTCGTCTGCGAAGAACTCGAAGCCGTAGACACCTTCATGCGCGTCATCATGTCCGTTCACACCGGACTCAACAGCCTGACGCTCTACACGTGGGGCACCGAGGAGCAGAAGCAGAAGTACCTCGTGCCGCAGGCGAAGGGCGAAAAAATTGCGACCTACGGTTTGACCGAACCGGGCGCCGGCTCGGACGTGGTCGGCGCGCGTTCCACCGCGCGGCGCGAGGGCGACGAATGGGTCTTGAACGGCGAGAAGATGTGGATCAGCCTCGCGGGCGACGTGGCCGATAATTTCCTCTTTTTCTGCTGGACGGACGAAGAGAAGCGCCGCCAGCGCGACCATACGGGCATGTCCTGCTTCATCGTCGAACGCTCAATGCCCGGTTTCACCTCCGGCACGATTCACGGCAAGATGGGCATTCGCGCGGGCAACACCGGCTACTTCTCTTTGCAGG
>DASQDV010000090.1:0-14770 GCA_035633995.1 Pyrinomonadaceae bacterium
CCATCTACGACGTGCTGTTCGGGCGCGTAGAGGTCACGGACGCGATCCGCTCGCTACGCGACCAGGCTTCCCTGCTCCCGGCCAACCGCGAGCTGGCGATGGGCGAAGTCGAACTGAGAAACGTCTACCGCCGCGAGGAGAAGCTGGCTCAGTCGCTTCAAGGTCTAGATTATGAATACGCCGTCATCGACTGCCCGCCGAATCTCGGACTCCTGACCGTCAACGCGCTGATGGCCGCCGACCACGTCGTCGTGCCTATCTCCGCCTCCCTTGCGCTCACAGAAGCCCTGGAACTGCTCGAAATGATGACGGGCTTGAGTCAGGCTTTCTCCAAACGCTGGAACGTGCTTGCACTCCAAACCTTTTTCCGTCAAGGGGTTAAAGAACATGAAAGCCTCCGGCAAAGGCTGGAGGAGCAATTTGGTAATCATCTGCTCGACGCCAAAATCAACCTGAACACGGATATCTCGGTTGCCATGTCTCGCGGTCGCCCTATGCTCGACTACCAGCGTTCCAGCGGATACCTTGATTACAGTCGTCTCGCTAAAGAGGTCGCAAATGCCACAGAACAAACCAAAGTCGTCAACAGCAGCGGAGCGGGCGAACGAAGCGCTTGATCGCATCGCGCCCGAAGGCAAAGCCCCTGCGCTGAAGGCACTTGACTTTCTCTTGCAGGGTTCACACGACGAACCGCAAGAAAAGACGACCACTAACCACCACTCCCCACCACTCCCCACCACTCCCCCTAACTCCCAGCCGGTTTTGAAGTCGCACGCCCCCGACAAGGACTTCAACCGCCGCGCGAATAGCCTGGAGCGCGACGCGATGCCCGCCGGCCTCTTCCCCGGCTCCACCTTCAAAGTCTATAACGCACTGTATCTGAGGTCGCGCGGCGCGGTAGTTCCTCGGCGCAAAGTCCGTGCTAGCCGGCGCGATTTCATAGATTGGACGGACATACGAAATATCAAGACCATCGACAGCCATTTGCGCTATTTGATGGCGAAAGGCTTGATCGTGCGCGCGTGGGAACTCGGCAGCACCGAAGGCTCGGAATACGAAGTTTTCCTGCCTGAAGAGGTATTACCACCACTCCCCACCACTCCCCACCACTCCCCACCAGTCACCACTCCCCAAAAAACGAGTAGTGGGAATACCCAAAAATTGGGGAGTGGTGGTGATAGTCAAGCTATTGATTTAAAAACTACTTCCGGTGACGACAAGACTGATCTAAGACTAGATCGAAAATTTATTGATGATGACGCTGCGCTGGCCGGGCTGTTCCGCGAACTCGAAAGGGAAATAATCGGCAAAAACTCTGCGTCAATCGAACAATGGAAAGAAGTTAAAGACGTGCTGCTGGCCGAACTCCGCATCGCTTCCGGGCGCACCACAGTCTCTAACGTGCCGGCGTTTCTGGCCGAGCACCTGCGCCGCAGACTATGGAAAGTTGACAAGGAGAAGGCGGCAGAAATGTCGCGTGAGCCGGAACGGGGAAATCAAAGCACAACGCTCAGCGAGGAAGAGCGGCGGAAGTGCCCGGACTGCGCGGGCACCGGATTCTGGTATCCGGAAGGGCAGGACAAGGGCGTCGCCAAGTGTATTCACCTCAAGCTGCAACCCGTCCCGCAGGACAAGGCAAATACCTGAGTCGAAAATCGAGTTCTCCGGACTACACCCCTCACAAATCCTTGATAACGATACGAAAGGTATGAACTGAGTCGGGCTCAGGCAACATACCTCACATAACAAACCTTCTGAAAAGTAAGTTCGTCTCCACTTAATGTCCCCCGACCATCTTAAACATACAGTTCAAAAATCGTTTCACACACGGTTTCACGCCCAATAATTTACCCCTCACATCAATTAAAAAGCGTTATTTATATTCGGACAGGCTAATTCCGATAATGCATCTTTTGTGAAAGCCGCAGAGGAGCAGCGGGGTGACGGTGAACGCGTCTAAAGCTGTGGGGCAGGCGAGCGCAGCGGCGTGATACTTCCGGGCAGCGATCCACGCGTTACTTATTGAGCAGGTTTGAAATCCGGAGGTTCTTATGCTGAAGAACTACAAGGTGAGTGCGTCGATGGTGGTCGAAGCTCCGGCAGAAATGGTCTACGCTATTGTGGCGGACTACAGGGAAGGGCATCCACAGATTCTCCCGCGGAAATACTTTACCGCGCTGGAGGTCGAGCGGGGCGGGAGGGGTGAGGGAACCGTCATACGCTTCCGCATGCGCTTGCTTGGCCGTGAACGGAACTTCCGCGCGGCCATCACGGAGCCGGAGCCCGGGCGCGTGCTCGCGGAGACGAACCTCGACGACGGCGGGGCTGTGACGAGCTTCGTCGTCGATCCGTATGAGCGTGGGCGGCATTCACGCGTGACCATCATTACCGAGTTGAGGTCAGCCGCCGGTTTATACGGGCTGGCGGAGCGGTTCCTGACAACCACGCTGCTGCGGCGCATCTACACGCTGGAACTAAGACTTCTCGCCGCCCTCGCCGAAAGACGCACCGCATCGTTAACCGGTGGCGTACCAACCCACACACGAGCCTCTTGAATGAGGCGGAGGTAGTATGGACAAGAAACGACAACTGCTGGTTATCTCGCTGCTGTTCTTAGGCTGGGCATTCGGCGGGGTGATTCCGGACAAAATCCTCTCCGTGTCGCGTACGAGCGCGCGGGAGGCGGACAGGGCGGCCGTGCCGAAGTGGGAGTACTGTGCGCTGTCCAAGGCGGCCTATGTCGGCTCGGCGAGAGGGGGCATTTATTGGATCAGCTATTTTCGTGAGTCCGGCGTGCAGGTCGTTGAGGTAGAGGCTTCGGCCACCGACACAAATGGCGCGGCACTGTCTAAAGCCATCAGCAGGCTCGGTTCGGAAGGCTGGGAGATGGTCGCGCCGGGATTACTTGACATCAACCAGGGGCAGGTGAACGCGATCTACTTTAAGCGGCCTAAGGCATCGTCCTGATGAGTCGGAGGTCGAGTTTCACGTTGAATGATATAGCGAGTTAACCGGGAACTGGGCTGGGGCTTGAGCGGTGATTCGATGAACGATTCCCCTCTGACTGGGACGAGGGAAGATGGAGTAATGACACCAACACAAAGACAACCTGTTGCCGCTGCTTACGATCACTGGGCGGAGACTTACGACGTGGACGCCAACAAGACCCGCGAGCTGGCGGCAGCAGTCCTGCGCCGCAGCAACTTGAAGTTGAGCGGCCGCGACGTGATCGAGATCGGCTGTGGCACAGGGAGCAACACCGAATGGCTCGCCGAGCAGGCGCGCAGCGTCCACGCGCTCGACTTCTCCGAAGGAATGTTGCGACATGCAAAAGCCCGCGTGCGCTCTGCGCGCGTGCGGTTCGTGCCACACGATATTCGCTCTGCGTGGCCGGTGGCGGACGCTTCGGCCGATGTTGTCGTCGCGATGCTGGTGCTGGAACACGTCGAGCATCTGGAGCCGATCTTTGCAGAGGCATCTCGCGCCCTTCGTTCAGGCGGAGAACTTTACTTTTGCGAGCTGCATCCCTTCCGGCAGATGTCGGGAAGTCAGGCCGAATTTACCCACCGCGCGACGGGCAGGCTCGTGCGCGTGCAGGCGTTTTTACACGACGTGTCCGAGTACTTGAAGGCGGGAACGGCGGCCGGGTTCGAACTCATGCAACTGGACGAATGGCGCGACCCTGACGCTCAAAAGAGCGAACTGCCGAGGCTGTTATCAGTTAATCTACGGCTGCGCTTGGCCGCCTAGCCGGCCTCTTTCGCCGCTGACAAGCCGGTTTAGTATGCCGATTTAGTATGAGGAATGAATCAAGATGAACACGACACCGCTGACCACTATTGCGCCTGATATTTTCAGGAAGCGGCTTCTTATCGAAGGCTATTTCACATCTGAAGTCGCGGCGGAAACTCTCAGAACTTACTTTTCTCATATCACCACTGAACTGGGGTTGCGGACATACGGCGAACCTATCATTCATCGAACGAGCGGCGAAGGGAAGGACATCAATCAGGGCTTTGACGGTTTCGTTCCGTTGATCGACTCCGGAATTTATATTGCCGTGTGGGTCAACCCGAAGTTCCTTTCAAATATCATTTACACCTGCGGCGAGTTTGATGAGGAAAAAGCCGTCGGTTTAGTGAAAGAGTTTTTTCGGCTTTCGGAGTTTCAAGCGGCAATATTCTAGAGCCGCCCGGCATGGAGACCTGGCACCGTGATGAAAGTGTATAAACCGGAAGACATGAACGCGGCGTTCGCGGAAGCATTTAATTCTGGAAACATCGAAAACCTCATGGCCTTGTATGAACCGGATGCCGTTCTGGTTCCCAAACCGGGTCTGGTGGTCGAAGGAACTGAGGCTCTCAGGGCTGCTCTACAAGAGTTGCTCGACCTCAGGGGATATATGCAGTCCGAAAATCAGTACGCGCTTGTGCACGGCGACATCGCGCTGCTGCGCGCGAAGGTTCACCTCGCAGGAACCGCGCCGGACGGCGCTCGCTTAGAAATAAACAATCACACGGCAGAGGTGGTGCGACGCCAACCTGACGGGAGCTGGTTGTACATCCTCGATCACCCCTACGGCGCCGATCCGTTGAACACTTGAGCCGCATGGCGAGCGCCTGCCGAAGAAGATTCTCAACCCACTTACGCCGGTATCAGTTTTCCAGACCACCGGCGAGTTTTTGCAAACGCTCGGTGGCGTCGGCGAGAGCCTTACGGGTCTTCGCGTTCGCCGGATCGGCGACTGACATCTCGCGATACATCTCCAACTGTTCACGCCAACTCTGCCGCGCGCCCTTGATGTCGCCGCTCGCCGCCTGCGCTTCGCCGAGCGCGCCGAGGCTGCCCGCCAGATCGTCGCGCGTGACGGCGTTGGACGGATCACCGGCGAGCCTCGTGCGATTCAATTCCACCAGCTTGCGATAACTGACGAGCGATTCGTTGAGCGCGCCAAGTTTGAGTTGCGCCTTCCCGATCTGGCCGTAAGTGCTCGCGACGTTGCGGCGCAGGTCGTCACTGGCAGGATTCTTCGCGGAGAGTTCTCCGAAGATCGCGAGCGCGCGGCGAAACGATTCGAGCGCGGCGGCCGGATCACCCGCCGCGAGCCGGACATTGCCGTTGCGGTCGTAACTACTGCCCAGGTCCTGTTGCAACGAGACGTTTTCTGGATGCGCCGCCGCGAGTTCTTCGATGTTCGCCTGCGCCCTGCTGAAACTCTCTTGCGCGCCTTGAGTGTCGCCAACAAAGGTTTGCATGTCGCCCGTCTTAACCAGCGTGAGCCAGAGACGGCGACGCGCGCGCTCGTCCGCAGGCGCGGCGCTGGCAAGCGACTCCGCAATCGCCTGCGCTTTACGGTAGCTCTCAAGTGCGCCCGCCGCGTCCCCGATGTTCGGATAGTATGGATTGCCCTGCACGTTGCCGAGGTTGATGTAGGCGATGACGAGTTCGGTTTGCAGCGTCGGGTCGTCGCTGGCTTCGCGCGCGAGTCCGTCGAGGTATTCAAGCGTGCGCCGCGCGAGCAGTTGGCGTGCCGTCGTCGAGCCTTCCAGATTCGATACCGCGTCGTGCATCTCGAACATCATCGAATGCGTGAGCCTGCGTAAATCTTCAAAGCGTCGCTTGGCGCGCCCGCCTTCGGCCTCTGCGCGGGCGCGTTCGACCTGCGCGACGCGCCACTGCCACGTCGTCGCCGTGAGCCCGCCGACGAGCGACAACGCGACGCCGAGCGTGGCGGCGACGCCCGCCTTGTTGCGCCTGACGAACTTGCGGCTGCGGTAGGCGAACGTGTCGGCGCGCGCCCGCACGGGCAAGCCTTCCAGATGACGTTCGATGTCTTCGGCGAATTGTTCGACCGAGGCGTAGCGCCGCGATGGTTCCTTGCGTAAAGCTTTCAGAACGATGTTGTCGAGATCGTCTGCGAGGCTGCGGCGCAGGCGTTCAGGCGCGACCGAGCGCGCACGCGCCAGTTCGTCGAGCGACGGTGCGGCGTCGGTCGCGCCGCGCACTTCATCGCTCACCTGCCGACCTTCGGACGCACCTTCGGTCGAGAAGCCGTCGCTTGCTTCGCCGCTCGCACGCGCGGTCGCGAACCCGTCTCCGGACGCCGGAACGGTCGAACCGATGGCGGCGCTCGGACGCGGCGGATTTTGTTCACAGACGATGCGCGCGATCTCTTCGAACCGGTAGGTGCGGAAATGATAAGGACGCCGCCCCGTGAGCAGCAGGTAGAGCAGCACGCCGAGACTGTACACGTCGCTCACGGTCGTGACGCGCTCGCCGCGCACCTGTTCGGGCGAGGCGTAGTCGGGCGTCAGCATGCGGAGCGCGGTCGCGGTGTGTTCAAACGGGGCATCGGCGAGACTCGGGTTGAGAATTTTCGCAATGCCGAAATCCAGCAGTTTCGGCGTGCCGTCGCCCGTCACCAAAATGTTCGAGGGCTTGATGTCGCGGTGAATGATGAGGCTCTGATGCGCGTGGCTGACGCCTGCGCACACGGCGAGAAAAAGACGCAGGCGCGCGTCTATGCTCAGCCTGCGCTCGTCGCAGTAACGATCTATGTCCTGCCCTTCGACGTGCTCCATGATGATGTAGGGAAGCCCGTCGTCGGTCGCGCCGCCGTCCAGCAGGCGCGCGATGTTCGGATGGTCGAGCGCGGCGAGCGCACGCCGTTCGTGGCGAAAGCGACGCAGGACGAAGTCTGTATCCATCCCACGCTTCACCACCTTCACGGCAACGAGTTTGCGGAAATCGCCCTCGGCGCGTTCGGCCAGATAAACCGCGCCCATGCCGCCGCGCCCCAACTCGCGCAGGATGCGGTACGCGCCGACGCGCGCGCCGCTCTCCAGACCATGCGCGAAGGCGGATACATCTTCGGCGCGCAGCGTCGGAAGTTCGTCCCCGGCGATCTGTTTTAAGTCCAGGGCGGGCTGTTCGAGAAATTCGTCCGCCGCCTCATAACCCTCGATCAGACGTTCGACTTCACGACGTAAAACTTCGTCGCCCGCGCACGCTTCCGCCAGGAATCGCTCTCTGTTTTCCGGCCTGATGTCGAGAGCCGTCTGGAAAACGGTTTCAACCCGCCGCCAGCGTTCGGGCGTCATCATTATCTCGCTAACTGGCATCGTGATTCATGCTCGACTTACTCCAGACTCGTAAAGTTGCCCGGCACATTCATCTCCGAGATAAAACAGCAGCCGCTGAAACAAATCTCTGAAAACCTTACGATTCTTAACGACAAAAGAGATTTCTCCGATCACCGGAATATTCCCGGCGGGCTTCTCATCTCGCCGATGTCCGGTCGCCATCTCTGAAGCGACGGGGTAGCAAAGCCCTGCGCTTTGGATGATGCATCTCCTCCCGTCGAATCTCACCGCCGCGTAAACTTTTCCTGACCCTTTTAAACTGTAGTTTACGAGTTACGTCATTGAGACACAAAAAGCGCGTTTTTCGCAGGCCGCTCCCCGCCAACTGCGCGGCGTCACCCTGCCGGCGCGCCACCAAGACAAAAAAAGGATATAAGGAATATGTCGTTACAACATCAACGCGGACGGACAGCCCTTGCCGTCAAAACGATTCTCAGATTTGTGTTTGGTAAAGAGTTGTTAGTATCGAGCGCGTGCCGGTTTTATCTGTCATCACGCGTATGCCCGCCGTTAGCGAACGCCGACCTTTACAGGAACATGCGGAAATAATAAACTCCGTACCCTTGCACCAGCCCCGACGACCCCTTGTTCGCGCCTCATCACGCGTTACTTACCGTTCATATTCAGACGGGATCGCCCGCTTGAGAAACATTAGGAGATTAAGATGCCCTGGAATACCTCACCTGCGAGCACCGATATCATCGCCATCCATGTCGCCCTGCTGCCGAACGGCGAGAAAGGTGACATCCTCTGCTTCGGAGACTGGACGAAGCCGGATAACATCCCGCAAAACGAATACACGCACTCGCGCATTTATCACGTCGCCACCGACTCGATGGAGCCGTTCGATCAAGACAACCCTGATCATGTCGGTCGGCTCCCCGACACCAACGCGTTCTGCTGTGGGCAGGCGTTTCTGGCGGATGGGCGTCTGCTGGCCGGCGGCGGTACCTTCGGCTGGCCTGATCACGCCGGGCTGCACGGCGAACACTACGACGGCGAACGCGCGTGCTGGTTATACCTGCCGCGCGCGAAGCGCTGGGTGCGGGCGAGGGACTTCAACTTCCAGCCCGACAGCGACTCAATCGGCGGCGGGCGTTGGTATCCGACGCTCGTGACGCTCTCGAACGGCGAAGTCTTCGCCGCAGCGGGGCACCCTTCGGAGACGGACGATTACCCTCTGAACGGGCCGGAGAAGCGCCACAACAACAACACCCCTGAACGCTACTCGCCGTCCGGCAACAAGTGGACGCTGATGACATCTGCCATCACGGCTCCCAACGGTTTCGCTTACGAGACGGACGCCTACCCGCGCTTTCACCTGCTGCCGAACGGACTGCTTTTCTGCGACACCGCCGGGGACGAAGGCCCCCGGCGCATCTTCAACCCGTACACGGGCGTCTGGACAGGCCCGAACGTGGACGTGAGCGCCCTGCCCGGTTATTACAGTCGCGGCAGCCGCGGCACCTCCGTCATGCTGCCGCTGCTGCCCCCGAACTACAAGGCGCGCGTGCTCGCCTGTAACAGCCCCAACAACACGGCCTTCCGCATCGAAGTGAACGACAACCCGAAGTGGGTGCCGACGACGGCGCGCACGGGCGCGGCGGCGGGCAAACAGCGCGACAACGCCTGCGCCGTCCTGCTCCCCACAGGTCAGGTCTTCATCAGCGGCGGCATCACGCCCGTAGCCCAAACCCCCGACCCGGACGACGCGGAGTTACCCAACATCCCGATCCTTGCGCCAGAGATATACGACCCCGGCGACTTCACCGGACAGGAGAGTTGGACGACAGGCGAGGCTGCGAAAGTCGGGCGCGGCTACCATTCGACCGCGCTGCTCCTACCCGATGGGCGCGTGTGGACAGCCGGTTCAACCGAAACGGCGAACGCCGAAGACACTCTGAGGCCGAGCGAGAAGCGCATCGAAATCTACAGCCCCGCTTACGTCGGCCAGCCGCGCCCCACCATCGAAGCCGCGCCCGCCTTCTTCGGCTACGGCAAGCAGTTCGTTGTTGATGTGGCTGCCGGAAACCAGATCGGGCGCGTCGCGCTCATGCGTTGCGGCTCGATCACACACGCTTATGATTCCGATCAGCGTTACGTCGGCCTGAACTTCACCGCGCAGGGCGATAAGCTCACAGTCACATCCCCGCCCAACGCCTCCATCGCGCCCCCCGGCTACTACATGCTCTGGGTCATCGACACGCAAGGCCGCCCCTGCCACCTGGCAAAGTTTGTCCGGCTCACCGAGCAGACCTGCGAGATCATTACGGATCGCAGCACGTTCTCGCGTCTGGAGGTCGAGGCGACATTCCTTGACCCGGACGCCGAAGGACTCGCCGTCTTCGCCAATGCCTTCTACGTCTATTACGACGGCTTCATGCCGCACGAGCTGGGCGTGCCGGGCGGGGTGCCGAACGTCAAGCTGGCCTGGGACTCGCCCAACGGGGCAGTTCCGAACGGCATCAGCTTCAAGCTGAGCAGCCCCGGCTACGACGACGATTCAGCCCCGCCCGACGTGGGGCAACGCTTCACGTTCCTCTACGACCTGCGCTTCCACAACATCAACCAGTTCGACTTCCCGGCCACAGACCGCATGCTGTTCGTCACCATCTCGATGGGCGGCCTCACCTGCCAGGCGCAGTTCCGGCTGATGAAGAAGCCCAACCCGTACATGAAGGACGGCAACCCGCACTGGCTCAGCAAAGACCTGCGCGTCTTCCAGATCACGCCCGGCACGTTCCCGAAGGAGAGCACTACGCAGTTTGCGCCCGGCGACACGCCCGAAACTTTTCTCGATAAACTACTCAAAGAGTTCGACGGGCTGCCCGACAACGCGGAGCATCCCTTCAACAAACTCTCCACCGGGCAGGAAGGCGAAAGCATACTCGAACTCGCCACGACGGTTGACGACGTGAAGGTCTATAACTTCGCCGTCGCCAAGGTGCGCTATAAATCAATCAGCGAACCGGCCAGCGGCGTGCGCGTGCTGTTCCGTCTCTTCAACACGGTCGGCACAGCCCTCGAATGGACTTCGGGCACAACCTATCGTCGTGAAGTGAAAGGCCCGGCCGGGCGCGACACGGTCGCCCTCATGGGCATGACGGGCGGCAACAAAGGCGAGATCATCTCGATCCCCTTCTTCGCCGCCCCGCGCGTGACGCCGCAGCAGAAGATGCCCGATCAGTTTGATGACCTCAACAAGCGCGACCTGCCGGGACAGGGAGCGACGGAAACGACCCGCTATTTCGGCTGCTGGCTCGACTTCAATCAGGAGAAACACCACTTCCCGCTCTACCCGATGAACGACGGCCCCTATTCGGAAGACCCGCTCGCGGGCGGGCCGCTCTACTCCGTCCTTGATCTGATACGCAACTATCACCAGTGCCTCGTCGCCGAAATCTACTTCGAGGACGACAAGATCAACTTCGGCGACACGCCCGGCTCAAGCGATAACCTCTCGCAGCGCAACCTCGTGCTGGAGATGTCGTCCAACCCCGGCGACGCAGCGAGCCGCCGCGTCGCCACCACCATGTGGGTGCGTCCCTCGCAGATGCCCAAGGACACGGGCGTCAACCCGCTCGCCAGCGTTTCGACAGCGGCGCTCGCCGGGCGGTTTAAGCACGACGAACTCGTGATCTGGTGGAAGAACCTGCCGAGCGGCGCGTCGGTCGATCTCTACATCCCTTCGGTGGACGTGGACGAGATGCTGCGTGTGGCCGGTTATCGCGCGAGCGCGAACCCGCTTGAGAAAGTGGACGCCCACACGATCCGCTCGACCCGCCGCAGCGTCACCTACATTCCGCTGCCGGGCGGGCTGACGAAGCTCATCCCCTGCCTGCTCTCCGTCCAACTGCCCGAAGGTGTGACGGCGGGACAGGAATTTCGCGCCGTCGTGCAGCAGTATTCGGGGGCGACGCGGAAAGTCATAGGGGCTATCGAGTTGCGCATCCCCGTGCGGCACGAGGAGGCGATCCTGCCGGGCGAGTTGAAGAAGTTGGCTGTACTCAAGTACATCCAGACCAAAATTCCGCAGAACGACCGCTGGTTCCCGGTCTTCGACCGTTACGTCGGGTACATGGGCGAGCGTGTGCGCGGACTCGGCGGCGACCCCGAAGCCGTCGAACCGACCAACCATGTGACGACCCGGCCTCGGCCACACCGGCCTGAGACGGGCGGCGAGGGGCAGACCGTCGAAGGTAAAGTGGCGAGCCTGCTCTACGACTGTTCCGGCAACTTCGAGGGCTTCATTCTGGATACCTGCGGCGAACGCACGTTCATCAAGACGTGCGAGCCTGCGGTCGAGGAGGTGGTCAGACGCGCCTGTCGTGAGCGAAACACGATCTCGGTCAGCGTCGGGCGCGGCGGCCTGCTACGAATCGCCGTGCATTGCTGCTGATCAGGATCGTGTCACAAAGAAGTGGGACGAGGCGAACGAAGCTTCACGATGGTCAGGTCTGTCCGTGAAGTTGAGGCTTGTCTCCCCACTTCCGCTCCTTTCAATTTACCGGCGCGCCGCGTTCGCGCGTGGGGCTGGTCAGGCTCCAATCGCACGCCGTTTCGCGCGATTTGGAAGTTGATTGAAACGATCTTGTGCCCGGCAACGTTAAACCCTCTTGACTAAATCGCCGCTTTATCTTCTAGTAAAAAGTAACTTTCTAAAGATCAAATTCTCAAGGAGAACGAGATGAGACCTGCATCCATGCGACACCGGAAAATTTTTGCCCTCATCATACTGCTTCTCGTCGGCCTGCCGTCCTACGCGCAGCCTGCGGCGAGCAAAAAGTTTGTCTTCACGACCAAGTCGAAGGAGGCCATAAAGGCCGTCGAGCAGGCCGTCAAGATGATCGAGTCTTTCCAGCCCGCGCCCGAAATTCTGCCCCTCGCGCAAAAGGCCGTCGCCGCCGACCCCGACTTCGCTTTCGCGCATTACCTCGTCGCAACCTTCACGCCTCCGCCGCCGCCGGGCACGACGCCGCCGCAACCGGCCAACACCCCGAAGGCACACATGGATAAAGCCCTCGAACTGTCGAAGCGCGCTTCGGACGGCGAGCGGCGTTACCTCGAAGCGGTGGCGCTCGTGCGCGCGCAGAAGCCCGCCGAGGCGCTCCCGCTGCTCAAGCAACTCGTCCATGATTACCCGGAAGAGCGGATGGTGCGGATGATGCTCGGGCAGGTCTTGTTCAATCGCGGCGAACTCGACGAGGCGCGCACCAACTTCGAGCGCGCCCTCGCCCTCGACAACACCACACCACGCGTTCACAACCTGCTCGGCAACTACCACCTGCTTCAGGGACACTACGCCAAGGCGCGCGAGATGTACCAGCACGCGTTGAAGCGGACGCTGAAAGGCACTGCCCCCTTCGGGCCGAACTTCGGGCTGGCTTACACCTACGTCTACGAGGGGAACATCCCCGAAGCTCTGAAAATCCTGACGCGTTTTCAGGATCAGTACGCGCAGACGAGCGGCGCGGCGGAGTTTCCGCCCGTCTTCATCTGGAATGCCATCGCGCGTCTGCATCTCGAAAACGGCCAGCCCGCCGAGGCGATCAAGTTTTATGAACGGGGCTACCAGACCGTGCCGGGCAGCAAGCTGCCTGCGGAGGAGAAAATGATCTGGCAGGGACGCCTGCATCACGGGCGCGGGCGCGCGCTCGCCAAACTCGGCAAGCACGAGGAGGCCTGGAAGGAGGCGCAACTGATCAAAAAGATGATCGACGAGAACCCGGAGCGCGGCAAGCAGTTTATGCCCTCCTACCACTACATCGCGGGCTACCTGAAGCTCGAAGGCGGCGACCACGCGACAGCCCTCGAACACTTGAAGCAGGCCGATCAAAGCGACCTCTTTCACAAGCTGCTGCTCGCGCGCGCTTATGATCGTTCGGGCGACACGGCGAATGCGCAGAAACTTTACCGGGAGATCGTCGAGTCGAAACAGAACAGCCTCGAACGCGCGCTCTCCGTCCCGGAGGCGAAGAAGAAGCTCAAGGGCTGACAGCAACAACACGCATCAGCGTTCTATGAAGGGGGCATCCCGCAGCCCGAATCACGGCGTCTGAATTTCAACGCGCTTTGGCCGGGGTGCCCCGCATAGAAAACACAAGTCCTCGCCGGGCGGCATGCTTAACACCAATCCGCCGCATTACCATTTATAGTCGCCCGCGCCGTCAACCGTTGTCCCTGCCCGTGCTGTCCCCTTCCCGCTCCAGGGTGTCATCGCCCAGTAATTTATTCCCGGCGTTACAAATTATTGTGGTTGACTTTCGGGTGAGGGGGTGCTAAAAAAACAGCACCTGCTAGAAAAACAGCACCCGGTTTGAAATTTTAAGGAAGACACGGCCTGAGAAAGAATTGATGAGCAAAAAGGAACCAAGCACGCTGTCCCGGCGCGAGCGGCAAATCATGGACATCATTTATAGTCGCGGGAAAGCGAGCGCAACCGAAGTCATGGAAAGCCTGCCGGACCCGCCCAGCTACTCGGCGGTGCGGGCGCTGCTGCGCGTGCTCGAAGAGAAGGGTCATTTACGGCACAAGCAGGACGGGCAACGTTACGTCTATTCTCCGACGGTGGAGCGCGAGCGGGCGAAGCGTTCGGCGCTGCGGCGCGTGCTGCAAACCTTCTTCGACGATTCGGCTGAGGACGCCGTGGCGGCTTTGCTCGACATCTCGCAGGAAAGTTTGTCGGACGACGAGTTGAAACGCATGGAGCATCTGATCAAACAAGCTAGAAGGGAAGGGCGCTGACGATGGGCTACTTCTGGAATATTTTAGCGTCTCATGGAAGTTTAGACTTTCTGGCACTTCTCGCGTTGGCGGCGGCGAAAGCGACTTTGCTGCTTGCTTTCGCCGCGCTCCTCTGCGTTGCTGTTCGCCGCCTGTCGGCCGCGACGCGACACCTCCTGTGGGCGACAGCCCTGTGCGCCTCGCTCCTGCTGCCCGTGCTGTCCTTCATCAAGATGTGGGAAGTACCGATGTTGCCCGCGCGCATGTCGGTGTTGAGTTCGCCGGTGGCGACCGAAGCAACGGAAAACGGTAAAGCGTTTGAAACGCCGGGCGCACGAGTACCAATCTATTCACCGCGCTCGCCCGGCGCGAATGAGGGTCTGGTAAAAGTCTCCGAATCTCAGACGGGAGGAGCTTCGTTTGATGAAGTCCCGTTGCCGAACTCACCCGCATCGCCGACGCCTCAGGGCACGACGACGCCTGTTTTGCCTCGATTGCTCGACACTGCTTTGGCCGTGTGGGGTCTCGGGGTGTTGCTGCTTATATTGAAATTACTGGCCGGGTTCGCCGCCACAAATCTGCTGACCCGCCGCGCCGACGCGTTCGCCGACCCGGCTCTGACCGGTTTGTTTTCGTCGCTTCTGACCGAGCTTAACCTGGAGGGGCGGGTTCGCCTGTTGCGCAGCGAACGCACGTCAATGCCAATCGTGTACGGGATTATACGTCCCGCCGTGCTGTTGCCGACCGAAGCCGAAGCGTGGTCTGAGGAACGGCAACGAATGGTGTTGCTGCACGAACTGACGCACGTGACGAGGCGGGATTGCCTGACACAAATGCTGGCGCAGATGGCGTGCGCCTTCTACTGGTTCAACCCGTTCGTGTGGATCGCCGCACGCCGGCTGCGC
>DASQDV010000091.1:0-7438 GCA_035633995.1 Pyrinomonadaceae bacterium
GCGCCGCCCGTCACCAGAGCGCGCCGCCCGTTATGTGCAATTCGCTTCAACTTGTTCCACCCCTCCCTGTTCGTCTCGTCAACTCCGGATCATAACGTCGCCGTCAAAGCGTCAACGTCTCGCGCGCCGCGCCGCCGGTAAAAGTACGGCAGCAGGAGCAGGACGGGCGGCAGGTAGATGCAGGCGTTGAGCCGGAGCATCTGCGCGGGCGCGTCGCCGAGCCACGTGCCGTAGAGCATAAAGCAGGCCGCCGTGAGATAAACGAGCGGCGCGAAACTTTTCGCGGGCACGAGGCACAGGAACGGGACGAGCCACACGAAATACCAACTATAGTGCGGCGACAGCAGGACGGTAAACGCCGTCGCAAGCAGAGCCGCGCGCCGCGCGTAGTCGTGCGCCTTCAACTCGCGCCGGAAGAGACACCACGCGCCCAGCGCGCCGAGGATGAGAAAGGCGAAAACGAAGTATGCCGCACGCGCCACAGGTTGCTCGCCAAAGAGCGTGCCCGCGAGTTGCAGCACAAAAAAACGCTCGCCGCTCTGCAAGCCCTCTTCGCCCGCATAACCCGGCAGGTAACCGAGCACGCGGCGCGCGCCCACCCGTATGTAAGGCAGATAACCGGCCACAAGCGTCGCGCAGAACGCGAGCGGCATACGCCAGCCCCAACGGCGATAGAGTGCCGGAAACAGGACGACCGGAAACAATTTGACGAGCACCGCCGACGCCAGCAGCACGCCCGTCAAACCCTCCCGCCCGCGACGGCGCGCGACGAGCGCGAGCGCGACGAAGGCCACGACGAGTGCATCCAGATGGCCGCTGCCCGCAATCTCCCACACCGCGAGCGGGTGCCACGCCGCAGCGACGAGCACGCGCTGGCGCGGCCATCCGAACGAAGCGAGCAACGCCGAGAGCGCGTACAGGCCGACGCCCTCGAACAAGACCATCACAACTTTCATCCACACGACCTGTTCACTCACGCGCGTTGCGAGGAAGAAGATCATCTGCGCGAGCGGCGGGTAGATGGTCGGCGCGAAATCCCGGCGGTTGATGTTCGGGTAGATGTCCGGGTCGCGCAAAAACCTGAGCGCATCGTCGGCGGGGATGTAACGATAAGGATTGACACGCGCCGCCTGCACGCGTCCGTCCCAGATGTAACGATAGATGTCGTCCGACAGTTGCGGCGGCGTAAACAGCACGCTCAAACGAAACAACGCCGCGAAGACGATCAGGATGATCAGCATCGAACGCACCTCGCGCCCACGCCACACGAGCCACGCGGCGCACGCAGCCAGCGCACACTGCGCCAGCGCGAGTTTGATGAACCAGACGATCTCGGACAGCGGACGCGCCCGGTCGAATTTAACTCCGTACCTGTAGAGCGCGAGCGACGCGAGGCCGAGCGCGACGAGCAGCAGATTCGTCCGGCTCAACACGCGATGCGACGACATGGCGCCATGCGTCGAGGCCGCGCCATGCGCCGAAACTTCATCATGCGTGGAGTCCTCACCACGCATTGAAAACTCACCATGCGTCGAGGCCGCGTGATGCGTCGAGCCGATGGCGCGCGGCTCGCCCGCGCGCGGCTCGTTCATGCGGCGCTCTCCTCTCCCGCATGCGTCTCGGATTGTATGCGCGTGCGCCCGTCGCCTGCGAGCAGGCGCGCGAGTTCGGCGCGCGTGTGCGTCGCCGTGTAAGGCACGAGTTGCAGAGCGCAGGCGGCGTCTGCCTGCGGCGCGTCGAACAGTTCGGCGCAGAGACGCCGGAGCGCCGCCGCGTCGTCCACGTCGTACCACGCGGGCAGGAGCGCCACGTCGAGATTGATTTCACGCGCGCGCTCGATGGTCTGAGGCAAAACCTCCGCCGTGCTCCACGCGATATCTTCAAAGAGTCGCCGGTGCGCGCGCTTCATGCCGATCAGATAATAACCGCCGTCCTCCGCCGCGCCGACCACGACGCGTTCGCCGGGACGACTTAGTTCGTTAACGGCAGCACTCAACAAAGCACGCGGGAGCGTCGGGCTGTCGGAGTCAATCAAACAACAGGACTCGTAGCCGAGCGCGAGCAGGTCAGCCGCCCCGTGAAAAAGTCGCTCGCCGAACGAGTCGCCGCGTTGCGCGAGCAGCGCGAAATTCTGCGGCAGCAATTCGTCAAACGCCGCCTCCGCCCCGGCGGGCGTATAAACTGCGACCGCCTGAACCGCGCGCGCGCCGTCGGAATGTTCGGCGCAAACATCCGCGATGTTCGCAGCCGTGTCGCGCAGGAAACTGACGCTCAAACGCGCCGCCTCTTCGTGCGTGAGCGGCGGCACGAGCCGCGTCTTCGAAGCGCCCGCGCGCGGGGCTTTGATCATCACGCCGAGCGCGCAGCTCCCGGCGCGCGTCGCCTCCTGTTTGCCCGCCTGCGGGTCGAGAATCAAATAGGGAGTTTTCATCTTGGAGACCTCTCAGGCAAGCATCCCTGTCAGGGCGGCCTGCCGCAAGCGCGCGTGTTCTCTTGTTGCCAAGACCCGCACGCTGGCGGCAGGCCGCTCCGACTTAGAGCCGCCTCTGACTGCACTCTCGACATCCAGATCGCGTGGCGGCGATTGTAGCGGAAAACTGCGGCGCGGTCGCGTCGTTTTTGCGCAAGCCTGCGGCCTACTTTTCAACGTTTCCGGGCATCAAACACTCGTGCCGCACAGCCTTCGGGCGCGTGCCGTTTGACAGCCGCTAAGATGTTACGGTAAGTTAGTTTTACCGTCGTTAGGTAGAACTTTTAGTCCCGTTCGTCTAGTGGCCTAGGACACCGCCCTTTCACGGCGGCGACACGGGTTCGACTCCCGTACGGGACGCCATTTTCAGAGTCGGAGCGCGCTTGCGCTGCTCGCTGGATTCAGAGGCCGTCGCGCGTCGTGCTTGTTTAATCACTGCGCCGGCGGCCTCGCCGCTTTTACGGCTTTAGGAATGAACGACATGTTTAGAAGAAGTTTGACCTTGCTCTCAGCCTGCTTCAGCGCGCTCGTCCTGCTGCTCGCATTCGCGCCCGCCGCGCGGGCGCAACAGAGCGGCGATGTGATGATCGTCCTGCCGTTTGAGAACACGACCAACCAGCGCGAGTACAACTGGATCGGGACGAGTTTCGCGGATTCTCTGACCGACCTCTTGCAGATGTACGGGCTGCGCACCGTCTCGACCGACGAGCGCGAACTCATCTACCAGAGACTGCGCCTGCCGCTGACGGCCACGCCCTCGCGCGCCACCGCCATCAACGTCGCGATGAAGGCCAAAGCGACGCTCGCCGTTATCGGCACTTACGATGTCGTGCCCGCGAAAGACGACAAGACGCCGACCGAAGTGCGCGTCAGCGTGCGCGTCGTGCGCGTCAACGAGGGGCAAATCTGGCCGCCCTATATCTTCGGCGATGCGCTCGTGAATTTGCAGAAGATGCAGGGCATCCTCGCCTACCAGATTCTTCACCAGCGCGATTCCACGCTCGCCTATTCGCGCAACGAGATCGTCGAGCGCGCGACGAAGATTCCGCCGCGCGCCTTCGAGAGCTATGTTAAAGGCGTGATGACGGACGACCGCGAGAAGCGTTCGAACTACTTGCAGAACGCGCTCAAGGAATACGCGAAAGCCAACGCGGGCGCGAGCTACCCGCAGGCCGCTTTCGAACTCGGCACCCTCTACTTCAAACAGGAGGACTGGAAGCGCGCCGCCGAAAATTTCACGCGCCTGCAAAAAGGCGACCCGCACTTTGCCGAAGCCTCCTTCTACGCCGCCCTGAGCTACTGGCGCATGAACGACATCAAGACCGCGCTCGGCGCGCTCCTGCCCGTCGCCACCGACATGCCGCTCACGGGAATCTACAACAACGCGGGCGCGCTCTCGATTCAGGCGGCGCAAGTCGAGAAGTCTGCGGAGGAACGCGAACGCCTGCTCAAACAGGCGCAGACCTTCCTCGAACGTGCCAAAGAGTCTGACCCCGAAGATGCCTCCGTCATCTACAACTACGCTTACACGCTCTTTCTCGCCGGTCGCCACGCGGACGCCGCAGAGCAACTCCGCTCGGTTATCATGTTGAACCCGCGCGACGGCGAAGCGCGTTTCCTCTACGCCAAGGCGCTTGAGAAATCAGGCGCGACCGCCGAGATGGCGACCGCCGCCGACAACGAGGCGCGCCGCTACCTGCCGACTTACGCGAAGGTACAAACCGCGTGGCAGAAGTCGGGCGTGATTCCGGCGGAGGTGCCCGCGCGCCTGAACCAGCAGTTCGACATCGCCGAAGCGGTCAAGGCGCAAGCGCCGCTCCCGGTGGCGGACACGGCGAGCGTCACGACGCAGGACTTGTTAGTCAAGGCGCGCGCAGACTACACGGCGGGGCGCGACGACGACGTGCTCTCCGAACTCAACCGCGTCCTGATGATCGAGCCGATGAACGCCGAAGCACACCTGCTCATCGGGCGCATCTACCAGCGGCGCGGCGACCTCGTCCGCGCGATCAGTTCTTTGAAGACAGCGATCTTCTGGGAAGCCAAGTTGATCGACGCGCACATTCTGCTGGGTCGCATCTTCCTCGAACGCGGCGACCTCTCGCAGGCCAAGACGCACGCGCGCACAGCCATCGGGCTTGACCCCAACAATCAGGAAGCCATCGCGCTCTATCGCCAGTTGGAGACGGGAGCGCGGTAAGAAAAGTATGAACGCGGAACGATGAACGATGAACGGAATGCTTCGCTCGCCTGAATGCTTCTCTTATTCATCGTTCCGCGTTCCGCGTTCATCGTTTGCTTCATTGTTTGCTTCATCGTTTATCCCTCCGCCCTCATCCTCTTACTTCATCCTTTTACTCGTCGTCGCTGTTGTTGTCGTCGCCGCGTGCGCGGCGGCGTTGGCAGCCGTGTCGCGGCATCATAAAAGCACGGGGAGGCCGCTTGAGTTGGAGGGTCGGGTGGCGCTGGTGTTGGAGGCTTTGGAGCCGGAGGGGGCGGTGCTGGTGGGCGGCGAATTGTGGCGTGCGCGTGCGCGTAATGGTGATAGAATCGCGCGCGGGCAAGTTCGCATCGTGGGCGCGCGCGGCCACTGGCTGGAAGTCGAAGCCGTCGCCGCTTGAGGCTTCTACGAAGTCCCCGACCCGTAACCCCTTTCCAGTAAGCTTTCCATGTCGCCTGACGAGCACAGGACGATTCCGCCGGATGAACGCGCCGCCGGAGCGGTGCGCCATTCGGCCTTTGAAGAGTTCCGGCGCGACGAACGACGCCCGGCCGTGCTGCTGCTCGGCGCGCTCGTCATCGCCGCCCTCTTCTTTGCGCTCGGCATCATGGTTGGCCGCTGGATGACCGACGACCACGACGCTCCTCCCGGCGCGCGTCGCCCTCCGGCGGAGACGGTCAACGGGTCGCACGCGCCCGCCCACGCACCCACGTCCCAGCCTTAAACGGCGTCGTTCGACCCGCTCGCATTTTTGTGGCACGCGACGTGCTAAATGGAGAAGTGGCAAGCACGAAGGAAGTTAAATCGTGACCCCGCCGCCATCACTTCTCTGAGAGTGGCCTGCCGCTGCTCCAGCCGCCCGCCGAGCCATCCCCTTAAAACATTTCTTTCAAGAACCCGGTCAGGTGACCGGGTTCTCCTGCTTTTTACAGGGCTTTTTTTTGTAATTTGCCGCGTGCGCGTGCGTTTTGCCGCAGCGCTCTGCGCCAGTCGCCGCATTCGGACGAGGCTTGCGCCGTGCGTCAGGACGACAAAATTTGTCACTCAGGCGGTGACAAATTTCCGCTCTTTTGCCGCAAACGGTAAACGTTTTGCCGCACGCGCCCGACCAATTTGTGAAGCGTGAAAAATATTTTCGCGCCGCGTGGAATTTACCGCAACGGCACGTGCCCGCCGCGCCGCGTCTCTGTTAAACTCGCGCGCGTGCAGACGGCAGTTTCCCTCGATGCGCCGGAGACGAAGGGCGTGCGGCGCGTAAAGTTTCGCGCGGGCGTGCGCTCCTCTGTTCCGGCACGCGCCGACGCGGCGCTCTCGGCGCTCTCGGCGCTGCTGCTCGTACTCTCTTTTCCCGATTTCAACCTGTGGCCGCTCGCGTGGGTCGGCCTCGTCCCCCTGCTCGTCGCCGTCGTGCGGGTGGAACGCGCGCGTCAAGCCTTCGTGCTCGGCTGGCTCGCGGGCGCGCTCTTTTTCTACGGCTCGTGCTGGTGGCTCACGCATTCGATGATCCACTACGGCGGCTTGCCGTCCCCGCTGGCCTACGCGCTGCTCGTCCCCGTCGTCATCATCGTCGGACTCTTTCCCGCGACGTTCGCGCTCGTGCTCGCGCGCCTCCTGCGCGGGCGTTGGGGCGTCTACGCGCTGCTGGCCGCGCCGCCTTTGTGGGCGGCGACGGAATGGGCGCGGCTCGGCGCGACCGGGCAACTCTGGAACGCCATCGGCTACTCGCAAGCCTTCCACCCCGCGCTCATTCAGACGGCGACGTGGGGCGGCGTCTATGCCGTCGGCTTTCTGATTTTGACGACGAACTCCGTCGCGGCGCTCTTGCTGCTGCAAAGGAACGTGCGTGCCGTCGGCGTCGGCGCTTTGGTTCTTATGCTTGCCGGTCTGGCCTTCTTCCTGAACACATTTTCATACTTACCGAACTTCAAGGCCGAAGCTAAAGCAGGCGCGGTCGTCGTCGCCGTGCAACCGAACGTCTCTCCCAACTTCGAACGCACGCCGGAAGAGAACGCCCTGCTCGTCAACCGCCACTTGACGATGAGCGCCGAGGCGCTGCGCGCATGGGAACAGAAACAGGACGCGGAAGCGACGCGCGAGGCCGCGCACAGCAAGCCGACAGCGAGCAGCGCTGACCCGCCGGATGATCAGCCGCGCGTGGTCATCTGGCCTGAGTCGCCTATGAATTTCGCTTACGCGCGTGACGAGGAGTTTCAAGAACTCGTCGGGCGCTTCGCGCGCACGGAGCGCACGTCCGTCCTCTTCAACTCGCTCGAACCCGCGCCCGCAGGCGGCGCTTATAACTCTGCCGTTCTGGTAAATGAAGCGGGGCGGCTCGTCGCGCAGTATGATAAGATTCGCCTGTTGCCGTTTGGCGAATATGTGCCTTTGCCGCGCTGGTTTCCGCCCGCGTGGCTCGTGAGCGGCATCGTCGGGGATTTCACGCCGGGCGCAAACTACACTTTGCTGCCGCTCGGCGAGACGCGCGCGGGAGTCTTTATCTGTTTCGAGTCGGCCTTTCCCTCAATCGCACGCCAATTTACGGACGCAGGCGCAGACGTGCTCATCAACATCTCAAACGACGGCTATCTCGGCCAGACTCCGGTGCTCCGCCAGCACCTCGCCAACGCCGTCTTTCGCGCCGTCGAAAATCGCCGCACCGTCCTGCGCGTGACGAACACGGGCATCAGCGCGCGCATCACGCCGCGCGGCGAAGTACTGGACGCCACCGGCAGCTTCCAACCCGCCGT
>DASQDV010000092.1:0-7868 GCA_035633995.1 Pyrinomonadaceae bacterium
CCGATGCCGACCATCTGCGCCACCATGTTGGGGAACACGTCGGTCGCTTTTAAAGGCTCGACGAAACTCTCGCCGCGTTCGACGCCGGTGCGGATGCCGCGAATCGCTTCTTCGATGATGACGTTGCCAGCGGTGCGCGCCGTGATTTCGAGCGATTGGAGGATGGGGACGCCGGAAGAGAGCAGCGTGGAGAGCGTGCGCGAGAAACGCGCGATGGCGATCTTGCGCAGCACGATGCCGATGATCGGCGCTTTCAGGAGCAGCCGGTCGATGTTGCGATGCCCGTTCGGGGTCTTGTAGTAGGCGCGCAGGCCGAGCACGGAGGCGACGACGCCGGCGAGGATGCAGAGGCCGCCCCAGCCCGCGATGAAGTCGCTGAAGGCGACGACGATGCGCGTCGGGAGCGGGAGTTTTTCGCCGGGGCCGAGGAGTCCGAGGAAGATCGTCTGGAACTGCGGGATGACGAAGATGAGGATCGCCGCGACGACGAGGATGGCGATCAGGATCACGGCCGTCGGGTAGATCATGGCCGAGATCACGTCGCGGCGCAGTTTGACGATCTTTTCGATGAAGGTTGACAGGCGTTGCAGGATGATGTCGAGAATACCGCCCGTCTCGCCCGCCTCGATCATGTTGACGAAGAGTTGATCGAAGACTTTGGGATGATTCGCCATCGCCGCCGCCAAAGTTGACCCCTCTTCCACGTCCTGCCGGGTTTGCGTCAAGACCTGCTGAAAAAATTTGTTCTCCTGTTGGCTCGCCAAGATGTCGAGACACTGTACGAGCGGCAGCCCCGCGTCGATCATCACGGAGAACTGGCGCGTGAAGATGGACAACTCCTTCGACTTCACCTTGCCGCGCCCGCCGAGTTTCGGCACGGCGACCTCGCGCCCCTTTTCTTTGACCGAGGTGAGCATCACCTGTTCGCGGCGCAACAGTTGTTTCAACATGTCGCGGCTCTCGGCGACGCGTTCGCCGACCATCACTTCGCCGAGTCGGTTGCGGCCTTTGAAGACGTAAGTAGGCATTGGTGAAAACTCCTAAGTTTCAGGTTTCAAGTTTCAAGTTTCGGGAATGAGGTTGTTTGGTCTTTAACTTGAAACCTGAAACCTGAAACTTGAGACTTTGTCTTATCTCGTGGGGCGCGTGCCGATGGGACGCGGCTGGGCGTAGGGGCTGGGGTGCGCGCCGGGGCGCGAAGGCATGTTGTTGCCGCCGCCGTTGCCCGTGTTGACTCCCGCGCCGTGTTCGATCAACTCGCGTAGTTCGTCCGTGTTCGACGAACGCTGCATGGCGAGGTCGAGCGAGATCAGGCGTTTGTGGTAGAGCGTGGCGAGCGCCTGGTTGAAAGTCTGCATGCCGTACTTTTCCTGACCCGTCTGCATCATCGAGTAAATCTGGTGAATCTTGTCTTCGCGGATCAGGTTGCGGATGGCCGCGTTGGGGACGAGGATTTCGAGCGCGGCGACGCGCCCCTGCCCGCCGATGCGCGGCAGCAGAGCCTGACACATGATGCCTTCGAGGACGAGCGAAAGCTGCGCTCTGATCTGCGCCTGCTGGTTCGAGGGAAACACGTCTATGATGCGGTTGATGGTCGAGGCGGCGGAGTTCGTGTGCAGGGTGGCGAAGGTCAAGTGGCCGGTCTCGGCGATGCGCAGGGCGGATTCGATGGTTTCGAGATCGCGCATTTCGCCGACGAGCACCACGTCCGGGTCCTGACGAAGGGCGGTGCGCAGGGCTTCGGCGAAGCCTTTCGTGTCGGAACCGACTTCGCGCTGGTTGACGACGCAGGACTTGTGGTTGTGCAGAAACTCGATGGGGTCTTCGATGGTGACGATGTGCTCGTGGCGCTCGCGGTTGATCTTGTCGATCATGGCGGCGAGCGTGGTCGATTTGCCGGAGCCGGTCGGGCCGGTGACGAGTATGAGGCCGCGCGGCTTGTCGCAGAGTTTGGTGACGACCGCCGGGAGGCCGAGTTGCTCGAACGACCTGATCTCGTAGGGGATGGCGCGGAAGACGCAGCCGACCGCGCCGCGCTGGTTGAAGAGGTTGGCGCGAAAGCGCGACAGGCCGCGCACGCCGAAGGAGAAGTCGAGTTCGAGTGATTCCTCGAAGCGGTGCTTCTGCGCATCGGTCAGGACGCTGTAGGCGAGTTGCTTGGTGTCGGCGGAGGTGAGGGTTTTGAAGCCCTCAAGCGGTTTGAGCGCACCATCGACGCGCACCTGCGGCGGCGTGTTCGTGGTCAAGTGCAAGTCAGACCCGCCCATCTCGATCAGCTTCTTGAGCAGATCGGAGAGCGAGAGTTGTTCGGCCAGTGACGATTCGTTGGCTGACATTTTCCTGTGTGAACTCCGTAAGTGAAGATTCCCGACGGACGGGGCTGAGGCGAGCCGGGAGAGAAAGCGCCCGGCTGCAAAAGGCTCGCGCTGAAGGCGAGCGAAAAGTTAATTGCTCACTTCTTGTTTTGCGCCGTCGTCGAGTTTGCGCGGCGCGAACCGAGCGCGACGATAGCCTGTTCGGACTCGGCGGCGAGCGTGTCTGCGAACTCTGCGGGCGCGTTCGTCGCGAGGCTGTAGACCTGACCTTCCGACTCCGTGAAGTAGAACGTCCACGCGCGGCGTTCGCCGCCCGCCGCGACCGTCTGCGCGGTGACGACGAACACGCGGCGTTCGCCGAACTGCCGCTGCATGTCGTTTATGACCCAGCCGCCTTCGGCCACCATGCGGTCGATGACCGTGCGGCGCAGGAGCGTGACGGGCACGCCGCCGAAAGTTTTGCTGCGCGAGTCGGAAGCGGCGGAAGCGGCGGACTGCAAGTTGACGCGCGACCAGACGGCGGAGGAGCGCACGCGCCCGTCTGCGGCACGCACGTTGAAACGCATCTCGCCCGCGCGGTTTGCGACCGCACTCGTCCAACCGCTTGGCAGCGGCGAGGCCGACGCTGCTGTGGGGCGCGGCAACGCTTGCAGCGCATCCTTCGGCGCGGTGACGACGGCAGGCAGCGGCTTGACCGGAGTGATGCTTGAGAGCGAGGCGGTGCTCGGCAGAGCCACGTCGGGCAGAGCGAAGTTGACGTTGCGTGCGTCCGGCGTCGTCTTCCCGGCGGCGTGATTGGCGGGGGCGAGCGCGAAAGTGGGTTTCGCCGCAAGCATCAAAGCGCGACGGCGGCGTCGTTCGGCGGCGGCAGCGCGTTGGCGGCGCAGGCGCGCGCGGTGGCGTCGCCACCAGGCGCGGGAGTGGCGGCGCGCGTAGCGGCCTTTGGCGCGGCGCGAGGCCGAGGGGCGAGCAGACCAGTGCGCCAGCGAATCCGAGAGCGGCAGCGTCGCTGCCACCGTGCACATGATGAGTATGGTTAAAACTAAAGCGCGAAAAAACATGTGTGAACCTCTCTTTAAGCGACCGTCTCGCGCACGACTTCTTCGATGGTGGTCACGCCGTTTCTAATCTTTACTAACCCGGAAGCGCGCAGGGTGAGCATGCCGTTCTCGATGGCGCGCTTGCGTAGTTCGAGCGCCGAGGCACCGATCAGAATCAACTCGCGTATGTCGTCCGTGATCTCCATCACTTCGTAGAGACCGACGCGGCCTTTGTAGCCCGTGTTGTTGCACTTCGCGCAACCCCTGCCCTTGTAAATCTTCAAGTCGCGCGCTTCATCGGGCGTGAAGCCGATTTCGACGAGCGCCTCGGCGGGCGTCGGGTGCACTTCTTTGCATTCGGTGCAGACGCGGCGGATGAGTCGCTGCGCCTGAATCAGGTTGACGGAGGTGGCGACGAGGAAAGGCTCGATGCCCATGTTCATCAGGCGGGAGATGGTGGAGGGCGCGTCGTTGGTGTGGAGGGTGGAGAGGACGAGGTGGCCTGTCAGCGCGGCCTTGATGGCGATTTCGGCGGTCTCGAAGTCGCGGATTTCGCCGACGAGCACGATGTTCGGGTCTTGCCGCAGGAACGAACGCAGGGCGGCGGCGAAGTTCAAACCGATCTGCTCCTTCATCTGCACCTGATTGATGCCGACGAGGTTGAACTCGACCGGGTCTTCCGCCGTCATGATGTTCGTCTCGGTCGTGTTCAGCGACTGGAGCGCGGAGTAGAGCGTGTTGGTCTTGCCCGAACCCGTAGGGCCTGTGACGAGCACCATGCCGTAGGGGCGTTCGATGTTGCGCTTGAACTTGACGAGCGACTCAGGCTCGAAGCCGAGCTTCGTCATGTCGAGCATCAGCTTCTCTTTGTCGAGGAGACGCATCACGACTTTTTCGCCGAAGAGAGTCGGGAGCGTGGAGACGCGGAAGTCCAATTCGCGCGAACGACCGTCGGCTCTGAGCTTGATCTTGATGCGCCCGTCCTGCGGCAGGCGCTTCTCGGAGATGTCGAGCTTCGACATGATCTTGATGCGCGAGATGAGCGCGTCGCGCAGGCGCAAGGGCGGGTGCATCACGTCGTAGAGCACGCCGTCGATGCGCAGGCGTATGCGCATCTCTTTTTCGTAAGGCTCGATGTGGATGTCGGAAGCGCCGCGTTGCAGCGCGTCCACGAGCAGGACGTTGACGAGCCGCACGACGGGCGCGTCCTCGCTCATGCGCGCCAGACTCGACACGTCTATCTCGTCGTCTTCGTTGATGACCTCAACGTCGTTGGCCGCCTCTTCGTCGAAATCCAACTGCGCGAGCGAGACGGCGTCCGTCGTCAGGGAGAAGCCGTTGCCGTTGCCGTTCCCGTTGCCGTTCGATCCGGCGAGCGTCGCCTCGACCATCCCGGCCAGTTCGATCTCGCGCGACCCGCCGTAGTATTCCTCTATGGCCTCCTGCACGCCCGCTTCCGAGACGACGACCGGCTCGATATTCAAGCCCGTCATAAACTTGATGTCGTCCATTGCGAAGACGTTCGTGGGGTCAACCATCGCCAGCGTCAAAGTCGCCCCGACGCGCGAGAGCGGCAAGACCGAATACTTGTCGGCCACTTCGCGCGGAATGAGGCGTATGACTGAGGCGTCAACGTCGAACAGGTCGAGGTTGACGCTCGGCACGCCGTACTGGCGCGAGAGCACCGCCGTCACCATGTCGTCGGAAACCAGACCGAGTTTGACGAGGTTGAAACCGAGACGCCCGCCGTGCTCGCGCTGGTAGTCGAGCGCTTCGCGTAATTGCTGCGGCGTCAGGATGTTTTCGCGGACGAGTATTTCGCCTAATTTAGCTGACATTGCTTGACTGTTTCCACAGGAATCGAACGCTTTCGGGGTAAGAACTCGACGGAAGGGGCAGGCACTTTCGAACTCGACCCGGATGCGGGAGACGCACACGCGCCGCGTATCGTTTATCTTAAGGCAACGATGACAAACATCGTTGGCAAAATCATGTTACTGGACTTGTCCTGTGCCTGTCAAGATGAATATGCAGCGACGCGCCCCGCCGCGCAAATCAACGCAGAAAGGCTCTCTTTACAGGGATTTCCACACGAAACGGGGGTGGGATTGTGTCAATCTGAACGAGGGCGCGGCGGGCGTTTGAAACGGGGAAGTGTTAAACAGGAGAAGGCGACGCCCGTTCGAGCGTCGCCTTCTCTTGTTTCGGATGAGAAAAGAATTTAGGTCTTGCGTTTTTTGGTCGTGGTCGCCTTGTCGGCGGGTTTGGGTTTCAGCGCTTCGTTGAGACCGGCGACGGCTTCTTCGGCCATCTGCTTGCGCGGGTCGGTCGCGGCGGCTTTGCTGGCGAACTGTTGGAGCATGTCGCGCCCTTCGGCGGTTTTCGCGCCGGTCGGGTCGGAGGCCAACGCGAGGCCGAGACCGTAGATGGCGTCGAGGTTGGTCGGGTTCGAGGCCAGAATCGCCTTGTAGGCGGCGATTGATTCGTCTACGCGCCCGCCCATGAAGAGCGCGTCGCCGAGGCTCGCTTCCGCTTTGGTCTTTTTGGCCGAGTCGGTTTCGGCGGCGATGTACTCCTGGAACGCCTTGATGCCTGCCTCCGTGTCAACCTGCGCGTTAGTCTGCAAGGCGACGCGGTAAGATTCTGCGCGCTGGAACAAATAGTCCAGATCGTCGGCCTTCGCCGCGTCCGGTGTGGAGGCGACGCGATCCGCCTGCGGGGTGCGGTAGGCGGCGATGGCCTTCTCCGCCGTCTCGGTCGCGAGTTTCAAATCGGCGCGAGCCGCGTCTTTGCCCGCCTGATCCCGTGCCTTCGCGGCTTTGTTGTAGTTATCCACGCCGCGCGAGCGCAGCGCGATGGCTTTGTTGCGATGGACGACCGCCTCGGACGGGTCAATCTCGATGCCCTGATCGTAGAGGGCTATGGCCTGATCGTAATTCTTGGCGTTGAAGGCGTCGTTGGCGGCCTTGAAGACGGCGGGGAGTTTCGCGTTGCGTTCCTCGATCTTCGCGTTCTTGGCCGCGATCTCGGCGCGCTTGCGTGCGTTCTCCTCGTCCAGTTTCTTCGCTTCCTCGGCGCTCATCCCCGGTGCCGCGCCCGGTTTCGCAGCGGGCGTGCTCCCCTGGGCTTCGGCCAGCGTCATGGTTCTGCCGTCGCCCGGGGTGAGCGCGAAATTGTTGTTCGGCTGCCTGCTGATGCGGATGTTCGTACTATAAGAAGGAGTCGCGCCCGGCGCGCTGACGAGAATGGTGTACGTGCCGCCGAGGTCGAGCCCGGCATAGACGTATTCGCCCTTCTTATCCGTCTTCGTCTTCAAGGTCTGTTTAATATCGGTGCGGTGAAATTCCACCTGTGCGCCCTGAACGGGCACCTCCGTGCCGTCGGCCTGTTTGAGTGTAACTTTGCCGGTGGCCGTAGCCTGCTGTGCCGAAGCGTTCACGGCGAAGGCCGCGACGAGCAACAACGTGGCGACGACGAAGTGTGTGAATTTTGGGATACGCATGTTGGGCTTCTCCTCGTTAAATGATTCTGCGGAAGTTTAATTATAAACGGGGGTTGCGATCAAGTCTTCAGCCGCCGGTTAAGATGCTTGCGGGGGGCATCCGGTTGTCATTTCCGACGCCCCGAATATCGGATCGCGTGCGCGCCGGTCAAGCATAGGGAATGGGATCAACCGCGCCCGCCTCTGCGAAGGCGCGCAGGCGCAACAGGCACGAATCGCAACGCCCGCAGGCGCGATCCTCCGCCTGGTAACACGACCATGTGAGCGCGAGCGGCGCGTCGAGTTCGAGTCCGCGACGGATGATTTCCGACTTGCGCAAGTGGATAACGGGCGTTTTGATCTCCACGCGCGTCGCGGGGCGCGTCCCCGTGTCAATGGCGTGCTGGAAGGCCGCGTAAAACTCCGGGCGGCAATCGGGATAGCCGGAAGAGTCTTCCGCCACCGCGCCGATGTAGACGGCGCGCGCGCCCAAAACTTCCGCCCAGCTCACGGCGATGGAGAGCAGGTGCGCGTTGCGAAAAGGCACGTAGCTCGTAGGTATCTCGCGCGCGCTCAGGTCAGCCTCCGCGACGGGAATGCGCGCGTCCGTCAGGGACGAGCCGCCGATGCGCGCCAGATAATCGAGCGAGGCGACGAGCCGTTTCGTCACCCTGTAATGCTCCGCGAGTTCCTGAAACGCGCGCCCCTCGCGCACCTCCGTCCGCTGCCCGTAGGAGACGTGCAGGAAGGCCAATTCGTCAAACTCCGTCTCCGCAATCGCCGCCGTCACGCACGAATCCATCCCGCCCGACACCAGACACACCGCCAACGCCGCGCCATCCTCAAACTCCTCCGGCTCGTCCGATACCGCCGCCAACGCCTTTTCGTCAAAACCACCCATAAGAGAAACGATGAAGTAGGAACGCGGAACGACGAACGGAAGACAGTCCGTTGTCAGTTGCATGTGGTTATCACACAAGTTGCTGAAGATTCAACAAAACAACTGACAACGGACTACTAACAACGGACAGC
>DASQDV010000093.1:0-5097 GCA_035633995.1 Pyrinomonadaceae bacterium
CTGCGTGCGAGCCAACGCAAGATCAGCGTCTTTCTCTCCGTCGTGGTATTGCTCGTCATCATCATCGGCGCGCTGATGTACGTCGTCGAAGGCGAAGAACACGGTTTCACGAGCATCCCCGTCAGCATCTATTGGGCGGTCGTGACTCTCACGACCGTCGGCTACGGCGACCTCTCGCCGCGCACGCCCTTCGGTCAAATGCTTGCGTCAATCGTGATGATTATCGGCTACGGCATCATCGCCGTCCCGACCGGCATCGTCTCGGTCGAACTAGCGCACGCCGCGCGACAACAAAACGTCAGCAGGCAGTCGTGTCCCGCGTGCGGAGCCGAGGGACACGACCCGGACGCGCTCCACTGCAAATATTGCGGGGCGAATTTGTAAAGTGATAATTGCCGCGTTGCCGTCGTCATCGTTCCGCTTGAACTGCCCGGCACCCAGCGCCCGCGCTCTTATCTAATTCATGGCCGCGTAGCCGCTCGTGTCGAAGACGATGAAAGTGAAATCTTGCCCGCCCGATGTGACGCGCGTGACACCTTCGGGCTTGAGTTTGCGGTCGAACTCCCCCGCCTCGCGGAGCACGGGTCGGGAAGCATCTCCGTCCCACTCCAGTAGTTTGAAGTTCGCCTTCTCGCTGTTGGCCGCCGCGCCGCTGAGGACGCGAAACGCCTTCACGCGCTCGTCGTACTCAATGCTCCTGATGCCCGCCCCGCCGAGCGGCAACTTGATCGCCTTCGCGCCCTCGACTACAAGGTTATCGTAAGAGAACGCGCCACGCGGGTCGCGCAGACGCACCGGCACGACGAGCGCCTGCCCGTCCACGACCGGCGAACGCAGACCCAGCAGGAGTCTTTCGCCGCGCGCGTCCCACGCGATGCCCTCGACGTTGATGCCGCCGTCCTTGTATTTCCTGTCCCCCATCCCGCGTAGTTCGGCGACGTTTTCCGAGAGGAACAGTTTCAGGCCGGAGATTGCCTCGACGCCTTCCACCCGCTGTCCCTGAGCATCGAACCTGAAGCGCACGAGACCGGTCAGATCGCCGCCCTTCGACTTGGACTGCGATCCCACAACGTAGAAATGCGAGCCGTCGGTGGTGATGCCTTCGAGGTCTATGACGCTCGCGCCGAGCTTGATCGCTTTGATCGCGCCCGTCTGGCTGTGCTCCTCGCCGAGTCTCATCCAGAAGACTTCGTCAGGACGACCATCATCCACAAAAAGCACACCGTCCGTGCCGGGGACGTGTGCCACCCCCGAAGCCTCGAACGTGCCCCCGACAAAAGCGGCTGGCCGTTTAACTTCTCCGTCCTTCGTCGTCAACGTGAAATTGCCGCCGACGACACGACCGCTGCTCCGCACAATCGCCAGCGCGGCATAGCCGAAGGCTAACAACATTATGACGATTGGCAGAACCATTTTTACCCTAAAACTCATCCGACTTTACCCCCGATTGATAAACATCACATTCCTTCGCAATTTATCCGGGAACACTTTATAAAATCTTTGGTAAACGGGCGGTAAACGCGGCAAACGCAGTGGTGACAGTTAGTTACGGGCAGGAATGGGAAGCCTTGCGATAAAAGTTGTGCCGTTATGGGTGGAGGCGGCTAGCTCAAGGTCTCCGTCGTGCGCCCGCGCGATCCATCTGGCGATGGCGAGTCCCAGCCCCGCGCCGCCGTCTTCGCCCCGCGAGCGCGCCTTGTCCGCGCGGTAAAACCGCTCGAAGATATGTGCCTGTGCTTCGGCGGGGATGCCCGCCCCGGTGTCGGAGACCGAAAGCAGATACTCGTCTGCCCGTCGGGTTAAACCCAGCCGGACGAGGCCGCCCGAGGGCGTGAACTTAATCGCATTGTCCAGAAGGTTGAGCATCATCTGGCGCAGCAGGTCTTCGTCGCCGTGGAAGGCGGCCTCGGTCAGGTCGGTCAGTTCCACGTTCACAGTCACGTCCTTGTCGGCGGCCAGCAGACTTCCTGCGCGAGCGATGTCTTCGAGCAGATCGTTCAGGTAGAGCGCCTTCTTTTGCAGGGGGTACTGCCCGGCATCGGCGCGTGCGAGGAGGAACATGTCCTGCACGATGCGGGAGAGCCGCCGCGTCTGCTCGGCCATCATCTGAAGCGCCTCGCGGTACTCTTCTTCCTCGCGATGCTCTTTTTTCAAAGTGACGCCAGCCGCCGTGCTCATCACCGAGAGCGGCGTGCGCAGTTCGTGCGAGGCGTCGGCCATGAATTGTCGCTGCTGAACGAAGGCCGCGTTGAGGCGCGCGAGCAGTTCGTTGAAAGTGGTGGCAAGTTGTCCGAGTTCGTCGCGCGGGTTGGCGACAGGCAGTTGCCGTTCGAGATTCCCGGCTCCGATCCGGCGTGCGCTTTTAGCCATTGCGGCGACGGGCGCGAAGCCTTGACGCGCGAGGAACCAGCCGCCAAGTCCGGCTAGAAGCAAGGCCGCCGGAGTGGCGAAGTAGAGTATCTCCCGGAGCGACTCCAACTCGTCTTCGACCGCTTCGAGCGGCTGGCTGGCGAGAATGATATACGGGGTGTCTGCCGGAGGTATCCGCACCCTGCGCACCGCAAGGCGGTGGTGATCGTCCGCGTCCGTCTCCTCCGTGACCGTGTAGAGGTACACTTCGTCGTCAGGTATCGCGCCGAGGTCGGGCAGGCGTATGTGAAGATCATCTTCGTAGGGGTGCTCGGCGAGCAACTGCCCCGCGCCGTCGAAGATCATCATGGCCTGTTGGGGGTGTGACAACTCGGCTGTGGTGCTCTGCGCGGCGCTCTGGCTCGACTGCCCTTCCTGCGTGTCGTGGGTCAGGGAAGTGATCGAGATTTCGAGGGTTGCGCGAAGGGCTTCGTCAACACGCCGGTGGAGCGCGCGCGACAGCATGACATAGACGGCGACGCCGAACACGACGAGGATGAGCGCGAGCGCGCTTACATACCACAGGGTCAGACGTGCCCTGACTGACTCAAACATCTTCGTCCATCTCCCCCGTCGAGAGAATATACCCTGCCCCTCTACGAGTCCGAATTAGTTTGACGGGTTGGTCGTCGTCGAGCTTGCGCCGTAGCCTTTGAATGAAGACTTCGATCACTTTCGAGAAAGGATCGTAGCGCTCGTCCCAGACGTGTTCGGCGATGTCGGCGCGGCTGACGACTTCGTTGGCGTGGCGTGCGAGGTATTCAAGCAGCGCATATTCTTTGGTGGTGAGTTCAATCGGCTTGCCCGCGCGCGTTACCTGTTGCGACTGCGTGTTGATGGACAAATCCGCGACCGCGATGACCTCCGGCAAAAGCGCCGGAACCCTGCGCAGCAGGGCGCGCGCGCGGGCCAGCAACTCTTCGAAATCGAACGGCTTGACAAGGTAGTCGTCAGCGCCCGTGTTGAGTCCTTCGATTCTATCTTCGACGGCATCGCGCGCCGTGAGCATGAGAATGGGCACGGCCGATCCGTTCGCGCGCAACTCCCGGCAGACCTCGAAGCCGTCCTTGTCCGGCAGCATCACGTCCAGAATGATCAGATCGTAATCGTTGAGGTAAGCCTGCGTCAGCGCCGTCTCGCCGTCTCCTGCGACATCCACCGCGTAAGATTCGTCGCGCACGCCCTTGGCGAGCATCCTGGCGGCACCCTGCTCGTCTTCGACCAGTAGAACGCGCAATGTATCATCTCCGAAGTCCCTGGATTTTTAGTTGTGCTGATAACCCACGCCCGCATTCACGTGTACGCGAGTTTCTCACATCATACACACCATTCCCATTACGCCCCGGCAATGATGTGTTCTGTTTACTGTGAGCTGATTACAACATGAGACTTGTCCGCGACTAGGAAGCGTTGAGGTGCTCAATCGCGCGGTCTATTTGCTCCGGGCTTCCAAGTAAGACCATCACATCTTCGGCCTGAAGCCTGAGTTCTGAACCGGGGTTGATGTCTGTGTGCCCGTCGCGCACGACCGCGATGATGGTCACTCCGGTCTTACTCCTCAACATCAAATCGCCGATGGTCTTTCCGGCGGCACCCGAATTATCGCTGATGATGAGCGTTTCCGTCGAAGCTCCGCCCAGCGCCTCCGCTATCTCGCTCATCTGAACGTGGGGCAGCGAAGGCGCGCGCAGCATCCTGTAGCCCTCGCTCCTGACCGCCTCCACCTGTTGCTGGATTTCATGGCGCGCGATGCCGTATTCCCTCAAGACGCGGGAGAAGATTTCGATGCTGGTCTCGAATTCTTCGGGGACAACTTCATCAGCCCCGAGTTGGAGCAGGTCCTGCAACTCCGCCATGTAGCGCGAGCGGACGATGACATGGATGTCCGGGTTCATCTGGCGGGCAAGCGAAACGGTATGCCGCGTGGCGATTGGGTCGGAGATAGCCAGAACGAGGACGCGTGCGCGCTCCAGCCCGACGTGGTGCAGCACCTCCTTGCGCGTCGCATCGCCATAAATTATCCGCTCTCCCTGCTCGCTTGCCCCGCGAACGGCCTCCGCGTTCAGTTCCAATACGAGGTACTGGACGTTGACGCTGCGCAGCACGCGTGCGAGGTTGCGGCCGTTCAGCCCGTAGCCGACGATCAAGACGTGCCCCCTCAGATCAGGTTCTTCCAAGTTGAACCCCATCACCGAAGGTTCCAGCACAGAGCCGGGCGCGAACGCGGATTGCACGGCGTAGCCGATGCGCGGGGCGGCTTTAATCAGAAACGGCGTGGCGATCATCGAAAGGATTGAGGCGGCGAGGAATCTCTGGTAATCCGCCTCCGTGAGTAGTCCTTGCGGAAGGCCAGCCCGCGCGAGGATGAACGAGAACTCGCCCACCTGTGCCAGACCGACCGCCGCCATCGTCGAGACGCGCAAGCTGTAGCCGAGCAGCCGCACTATGACCAACACTACCGCAGCCTTCCCCAATGTGAGAGCGCTCACCCAAGCCAAGACCAAAAGAAGGTCTGCCCACAGCGCGCTCAAAGAGAGCAGCATCCCTATGGAGACGAAGAAGATGCTGTTGAACACGTCGCGGAACGGCAGGATGTCGGCCACGACCTGATGGCTGTACTCGGACTCGGAGAGCACCATCCCGGCGATGAATGCGCCGAGCGCGAGTGAGAGTCCGAACTGTGAAGTC
>DASQDV010000094.1:0-5765 GCA_035633995.1 Pyrinomonadaceae bacterium
CCTCGGTCTCTAACTTCACGCATTGAGCGCTCATTCTTTCAACCGTTGCGCCGTCGAACGGTTCGGCCGTGGGAGTCGGTTGCGGCGCGGGCGTCGGCGCGGGCGCAGGAGGGGTCGCGGCAGGCGTCGGCGTGGGTCGCGTCGTGCGTTTTTGGGCAGGTGCGTGCGACGCCAGAAAAATTATGGCGCAGAGGGCGAGGCATAAGTTAAGAACTTTTTTCATAGTCTCTTTATGTGAATTTGCGTTTTGCTGCTATATCATTATCACAAAGCGCATCGCACTTGCACGAGCCGGAAAGTCTCGAACCGAAGCGGCTGCTATCCTTTCTCAAGAGGCGTCGCTCGCAGGAGGCAGCACGATTGACGGCATGGAGAAATATTCGATGGACGAACAGAGCCTACAGGAGACTTACGCGCCGCGCATGCGTTGCTTCGGCTGCGGCCCGGCCAACAAGAGGGGCTTGCGTATACGAAGCTTCGCGCGCGGCGAGGAAGTTGTTTGTGAGTGGCAGCCGCAGAAACACCACGAGGCGTATCCGGGCATGCTGAACGGCGGCATCATCGGCGCGCTCATTGATTGCCATGCCAACTGGACTGCCGCGTGGCATCTGATGCGGCGCGCGGGCGACGACGCGCCGCCCTGCACCGTCACATCCGAATTTTCCGTCAAACTTCTCCGCCCGACGCCGACGGACGTTCCCCTGTTCCTCACGGCGCGTCTGGTGAAGGCCAAAGCGGATCGCGCCGTCGTCGAAGTCGAACTCACGGCGGGCGGCAAAGCGCGCGCCACCGGGCGCGGCACTTTCGTCGCCGTCAAGCCCGGACACCCCGCCTATCATCGCTGGTAAGAACCATGTCGAAGAAAAAAGCTCTCGCGCCGATGCGGCAACTACGCACGCTTGCAGTTCTCCTTTGTCTCCTCGTCCCTTTCGCGACCGTCGCGCAGCAGCCGCAACAGCAGCGCGCGACTTACACGAACCCGGTCATCGCGGGCGACTTTCCCGACCCGTCCGTCATACGCGTCGGCGACGACTACTGGGCGACGACCACTTCGGGCGAATGGGCGCCCGTCTTTCTCCTGATGCACTCGCGCGATCTCGTCCGCTGGGAGGCGCGCGGCGCGGTCTTTCCCAATCGCCCGGCGTGGGCGGCGAGAAATTTTTGGGCACCCGAACTGCAACAACTCGGCACACGCTTCTACGTCTATTACACGGCGCGCAAAAAAAACGGGCCGCTCTGCGTCGCCGTCGCAAGCGCCGGAAAGCCTGAGGGGCCGTACACGGATCACGGCGCGCTCGTCTGCCAGAAAGTCGGCTCGATTGACGCCGTCGCAACTGCGGACGAGCACGGCGACCTTTACCTGATCTGGAAAGAGGACGGCAACAGCCGCAACGAGCCGACGCCGCTCTGGGCGCAGAAACTTTCGCCGGACGGAACGAAACTCACAGGCCAGCGCAAGGAGTTGTTTCGCAACGACCCGGCGACGTGGGAGGGCGGCGTGGTCGAAGGCTCGTTCGTCGTCAGGCGCAACGATTGGTTCTATATGTTCTATTCGGGCAACGCCTGTTGCGGGCGCAAGTGCAATTACGCGCTTGGCGTCGCGCGCTCGCGCAAACTCTTAGGCCCCTGGGAGAAGAACCCTGCGAACCCGATCCTCGCGGAGAACGAGACGTGGCAGTGCCCCGGACACGGCAGCATCGTGACAGACAAACAGGGTCGCGATTATTTGCTCTATCACGCTTACCGCAAGTCGGATGTGGCCTTTCGCATCGGGCGTGAGGCTTTGCTCGACGAGGTTAAGTGGGAAGCAAACGGCTGGCCTTCGATCAATGGCGGACGGGGGCCGAGCGTCGGCGCGCCGCGCCCGCTCGCGGCGGGCACGAGTCTCCGTCAGGAGAGCTTTCAAGACGAGTTCGACGCGCCCGCGCTCGCTGCGAGCTGGCAATGGCCGCAGTGGAGCGTGCCGACGGTTGCGATTGAGACAGGGCGCGGCGGTCGCCTGAGCCTTTCCGCGTCGGACAGGAAATCTACGGACGCGCTCGCCGCCATGATCACGCAACCCGTCACGACGGGCAGCTACACGGCGACGACGCAGATCAACATCGCGGGAATGCGGCGCGGCGCGCTCGCCGGTCTCTCGGCCTTCGGCGATCCCGAGAACGCACTGGGCGTGACGTTCGGCGACGGGCAGATCAAAGTATGGAACATGGAGAGCAAGAATCTGCGCACGGTCGTCGCGGTGCAGGCGAACACCCGAGCGGCGCAAATCCTGTCGCTGCGCATGTCCGTTACGGACGGCGTGCGTTATCGCTTCGCTTACAGCTTCGACGGGAAACAGTGGACGCCGCTCGGCGACGAAGTTGACGGCAGCCACCTCGACTCCGTGCGCATCGCGCTGACGGCGGGCGGCGTCGCGGGCGCGGTCGGCAGATTCGAGTCGTTACGAATCGAGCCTGCGAATTGAAACGAGAAGCGCCCGCCCTAAAACCGCTTATCGAGTAGTTCTCGCGCTTTCGTCACGGCCTCTTTGTGTTCGGGCACAAATAGCGGGTGCGGCTGCATGCTGAGGATCAGGTTGATCTGCTCGCGCGCGTCGTTCATGCGCTTGTTTCTGATGTAAGCCTCGGCGAGGCGCAGGCGGTAGAGCGCATTTTGTTCGCCGTACTTCATGCCGCGCTCTAAAGTTTCGACCGCGCGTTTGGTGTCGCCGCCGAGCATCGAGGGGAGTTCGAGATCGAGGCGTCCGAGCACCATGAAGGCGCTGCCGCCCTGAAATCCTTCGTCGAGTTTGAGAACGGTTTCCATCTCCTTGCGCAAGCCTTCCGCCGCCGAAAGACCGTAGAGCGGGCCGCGCGCCTGCGCATAGCCGCCCTGATTCGCTCCGAGCCAGAAATGGCCTTCCGCCCTCTCCGGCTCAACCTTCACCGCCGTCTCGCCCGCCTCGATGCCTTCACGAAAAGCCTTCTCGCGTTCGGCGGCGTCCGTCGTCTTATCGCCGAGCGTGTAGTTGAGACGCGCCGTGCGCCACGCCACGTCGAAGTTGTTGTAGTCAACCGCGCGCGCGCGGCGCAGCGTCTCCAACCCCTCGCGCACGCGCGCCAAATCCTCGCGCTCGGCATAGCTCTTGTCCGCCTGCTCCAACAGTTCCGCGCTCGGCTTGCTGTTGCCGGATGTCGCGGCGACGGGCGGCGCGCTCTCGGAAGGCGACGAACAGGCCGCGAACAGTTGCGCGCCGCAAAGCGCGAGCAACAATAAAATTGCTTTCGGGTTAAGGCGAGGGCTGTTCTCTCTCATCAATTAAAAAGGTTCCTTTCCACTTTTTCGCCCTGCGGGCGATCTCTTCATCAAGACATTTACGCGCTCGAAGCCGCATAAGGATTTTCGCGCCGCCGACGACGACGCGACGAGCGCATCACATCTTCAGGCCGGGACGCATCGAGCGTTCTTTGTCCGCCGCCGTTTCTTCGACGGGTTCGAGTTTCCACAAACGCCGGACGGCCTCTTCGAGTTGCGCGTGATTATCCGTCTCCACCGCCCGCGCGCCCTGCGCGAGCCATCGCGCGGCCTCGTCGGCGTTGACGAACCTGCGCCCCGGTCTCTGAAAGTATTCGAACCACTCGCGCCAGAACCACTTTTGCGCGTAGAGAATCTGCCCGCGCAGGCTCCGCAAAGCGCTGTTGACCTTATGTATGCCGCGCTGGTCGCCGCGCGCGGACGCACGCTCCATCTCGCGCGCGAGCGCCGTGAAGCGCGCCTTCTGCGATTCCGTCCCGTAGTTTTCAACGTACTCGCGCGTTTCCGACGTGAGCGATTCGGCATCCGCCGCGCGCGAAGTTTTCACGCTCCCGCCGACGCGCTTTTCCAGAGTCGCCAGCCGCACGCGTATCTCCCGCGCGCGCTCGACGATGCCTTTGGCCGCGTCCGCGTCGAGCGACATCCCGTGCGTTCGCTGCGTGCTGATCTCGATGTCCAAATCCTCTATCTCGCGCCTCATCCGATCAATCTCGCCTTGCGGGCTGTTGTCAACGGCTCCGGCGTTGTGTGGCGCTCCGCCAGTCGCGCCAACTGCCGACGGCGATTCGCCATCCTCGTAGAGCACTTCGGGAAAATCGAAGCCCTCTTCTTCTTCGGCGGCGGCGCCGGCGTACAACAATTGATCTTCGAGCAAATTCAAACGGAACAGGATCGCCTCGATTTCGAAGGGGACGGATTCGACGAGTTGCAGGTAATCGGGTTCTTCGTCCTGCGGGATATAGACGCGCTCGCTGAAATTCGCGTTGAGGTGCGGGACGAAGACTTCGACCGTGATGAGGCGCGAGGCGTCGATCTTGATGTGCAGTTGAATCTCCGCGCCTTCGGGGATCGGGCGGCGGATGTGTTCGTTCCAGATGTGCATGTTGCCCACCCAGTTGTTCGCCTGCGGCTCGCCGAGCGCTTCGCCTTCCCAGAGTTTGATCGCGAGCGAGGTTTCGGCATCGCTCGGCCTGAGCGTTTTGGCGGCGCGGTAGGTGACGGTCTTCTCGGCGGGCAACAGCGTGCGGCGCGGGAAGACCGGACTCAGTTCGATTGAGCCGTCCGGCTGCACCAACTCGACCGAGATCGTGTGCGGCAAAGGCGGCGCGCTGATCATCAGACCGTGACGGACGGCGAATGCGGCGGGTTCTATTTCGAGCGCGCGCCCCTGCGCGTCGCGCAGGCTGATCTGGAAATTGTTGTTCTTGCCTTCCTGCAAGTCGAGCGTAATCTCGAAATAGTTGTCGCTGACGGCGTGCCAGCCGCTCGTCCAGAAGTTGTTGTCCGTGTCGATCTTCACCTCGCGCGCATCATTCGCGCGCTGCCCGCCAATCTTCCCGGCGACCACCGATTCGAGCGACGCGCTGACGGGATCGAATGCGAGCCGCAGCGATAGTTTTTGCGGCGCGGCGACGGCGACCTGTGCGGGCGCAGCAGTGGTGGCGGCGCGTTCGACGGTCGAACCGTAGAGCGCCGCGCCGCAAGCCACGACGGTCATCGGGTCGAGCGAGTAGTCAACAGTCGCGCCAAGCCCGTCGCCGAGCGTGCGGCGCACGAAGGGCATCTGCGTGGGGCCGCCGACGAGCAGCACGCGATCAAGGTCTGCGCCGCGCACGCGCGCGCCCGCGAGCGCGTCGCTCGCCAGTTGCAGGCAACGCGACATGAGCGGTTCGATCTCGGCCTCCACCTGCGCGCGTGTGAGCGAAAGTTCGGCTTCGATAAATTTGCCTTCCGCATCCGCGCCGAGATCAATGAGACTGACGATTGTTTCGTCGGAAGTCGAGAGTTCGATCTTGGCATACTCAGCGACGACGGCGAGTTTGCGCAGGAGTCTCCCGTCCGCCCGCGAGTCGGGCAGCGCATACTGCGCGGCGAGGAAAGGGAGAAATATTTTTTGCGCGATGAGGCGGTCAATGTCTTTGCCGCCGAGATGATTGTCGCCCCTGTGTTCGAGCACGCTCAAACGCCCGTCGCGCGTGGAGACGACCGCCACGTCGAGCGTGCCGCCGCCGAGATCGAAGACGAGCCAGCGCTCGTTCTGGCTGCCCGGACGCGCGCCGTAGGCGATGGCGGCGGCAATCGGTTCTTGCAGGAGCGGGTACTCGCCAAGCCCGGCGAGCGCGGCGGCGCGCGCCGTCGCTTCGCACTGGAGTGCGGTGAAGGCGGCGGGCACGGTGATGACGGCTGCCGTGATGTCGCCGCCGTCCGGTTGCCTGCGCCTCGCGTCGCCGAGCATAGACTTCAGGACTTCC
>DASQDV010000095.1:0-5765 GCA_035633995.1 Pyrinomonadaceae bacterium
TTCGTGCGCGACGGCGAGACGCCGGATCGCGCGCTCGTCCGTGAGCATGTCGATCACGCACCAGTCTGCGAGGCGCGGCACGATAAAGGATGCGAGCGACGTGAGGGTTGCCTCGTAATCGAGCGAGGCGGCGAGCACTTCGCTCGCCTCGGCGAGGAATGCCTGCTCCTGCTCTGCGCGCTTGCGGTCATGTATGTCCGTGCACGTGCCGAACCACTTGACGATCTCGCCGCCCTCGTCGCGCAAGGGCAGCGCACGCCCCAGATGCCAGCGATACTCTCCGTCCGACGCGCGCCGGAAGCGATACTCGATCTCGTAAACCTCGCCCGTCTCCACGCTATGCTTCCAACGCTCGACGGAAGGCTGCGCGTCGTCCGGGTGAAGAACCTGCGGCCAGCCCCAGTCTAAGGACTCGTCGGAACTCAGGCCGGTGAAGTCGTACCAGCGGCGGTTGAAGTAGTCCGTCACGCCGTCGGGGTGCGCCGTCCAGACGATCTGCGGGATCGCTTCGGCGAGAAAACGGTAGTACCGCTCGTTGGCTTCGGCGTTGGCGCGCTCGCTCTTGACGGCGTCGAACAGTCGCGCGTTATCGACGGCGACCGCCGCCTGCGCGGCCAGTCCCTCGACGATGTGCGCGGCGCGCTCGTTGAAGACGCCCACGTCCTCGTGGCCGAAGAACAGCCCGCCCAGCACTTCGCCCGAACGCGAGATGACGGGCACGGCCAGATAACTCGCGACGGGCAGGTGGCCTTCGGGCATGCCGTAGTAGGGCGAGTTTTTGCCGTAGCGCGGATCGGTTCGCACATCGTCAATGCGAATGGTGCCTTCGCCGCGAAAGGTGTGGCCGAAGAGGTCTGTGGCGCGCGGCATCGGGAAGTGCGCGAAGGCTTCCTCAGGCACGCCGGAGAGCGTGTAGAGCATGAAGGACGCGCCGCGCTCGTCGAGCACGTTGTAGAAGAACGAGCCGAAGTGTGCGCCGGTCAGTTCGGTCGCCGCGTCGGTCACGGCCTGCACGAGCTTATGTAGATCGAGTTCCCCTGCGAGCATCTGCCCGACGCGGTTGACCGTCTCGACCGCCTCGGTCTGTTCGCGCAGCGCCTTCTCCGCCGCCTTGCGCTCCGTGATGTCTTCCGCGATGCCGACGATGCGAACAATCTCGCCGCGTTCGTCTTTAACCGGGAACCCGCGGTCGCGTATCCAGCGCACCGCGCCGTCGCCGCGCCGCACGATCCGGTACTCCTCCACCGTGCGCGAGCCTGCCTGCTGCTGCCTGAGCGAAGTCTTCACGCGCTCACGGTCTTCGGGATGAATCGTTTCGAAGAACGTGTGCTGGCCTTTATACAAATTCTCGCGCGCCTCGCCCCAGATGATTTCGTAAGCCGGGTTGGTATAGATGACTCTGGCCTCTTTGAGATCGTAAACCCAGAAGACCTGATCGATGTTGTCGGCCAACTGCCGGAAGCGTCGTTCGGACACGCGCAGGTGGCCTTCGGCCTGACTGCCGCGCTCCGTCAGGAATGCGATCACGAGCGAGACCGCGACGAAGACCGTTAGCTGAAGCAGCCCTCCGAATCCGATTTTGAGCGAGTAAGTCGGGGGCAAAATGAAGAAGGCACAGGCGAGCGCCGACAGCGCGATGGCGATGATACCGGCGCGCAAACCGCCATAGAACGTGGCTACGACGACGGAGACGAAGAAGAAGGCGAACGGAATACTCAGGCTGAAAGGCAGGAGCGCGAACGTGATGAACAACGCGACGGCCACCGCCAGAACGGCGACCGCGTAGCGCGACCAGGCGGATCGTGTCACATTCAACATCTCGATTTATCCGCTAGATTCCGGCGGGGGTTGAAAACTCTCGCGCGCTCTGCGGCAGCAAGGCGCGCGCGTCGAGGATGACGCCGGTTTTCGCCGAGAGGTGCGATGGCGGCGTAGCCTGTGCCGGTACGACGACGCGGCTCAGAAACTTCTCTCTCCCTCGGCTCGTCTGTGGGGCTGGCATCATGAGCATCATACTAAATTTACGCACGTAGAGGAACACGGACGGAGCGCGCGTTTCATGGCAAAGCGGTTGAATAATCGTCCCGCGCGGCGCGCGGGCGAGAGTTTGTGCGCGGCGCGGGCGAGAGTTTGCGCGCCGTGCGCGGGCGAGTTTGCGCGGCGTGCCGGTTGCGAGTCGGGGCGGCGCGAAACTTTCGGGCGGCGGGTGAAAAGTAGTAAGCTATCGGCCACCAAAGTTGTCTTCTTAAAATCCGACTTTAGCGAAAGGTGCTCTACCTAATCATGGCACACAATGTTCCCATCACGGTCGCGCACGGCGACGGCATCGGCCCCGAAATCATGGAGGCCACGCTCCACATTTTGAAAGAAGCGGGCGCGCGCATCGAGATCGAGACGATTGAGATCGGCGAGCAGGTTTATTTGCGCGGCGACACGGCAGGCATCCCGGCGAGCGCGTGGGAGTCTTTGCGCCGCACGAAAGTTTTTTTGAAAGCGCCGATCACGACGCCGCAGGGCGGCGGCTACAAGAGCCTTAACGTGACGGTGCGTAAGACGCTCGGACTTTACGCGAACGTGCGCCCGTGCGTCTCTTATCACCCGTTCGTCGATACGAAGCACCCGAAGATGGATGTCGTCATCGTCCGCGAAAACGAGGAGGACTTGTACGCGGGGATCGAGCACCGGCAGACCGCACAGGTCTATCAATGTCTGAAAATCATCTCGCGTCCGGGTTGCGAAAAGATCGTGCGCTACGCCTTCGAGTACGCGCGGCGCAACAACCGCAAGAAAGTCACCTGCTTCACGAAAGACAACATTATGAAGATGACCGACGGTCTCTTTCATAAAGTCTTCGACGAGATCGCCGCCGAGTACGCAGACCTTGAGAACGAGCACTGGATCGTGGACATCGGCGCGGCCAAACTCGCCGACACGCCCGAAGCCTTCGACGTGGTCGTGATGCCAAACCTTTACGGCGACATCCTCTCGGACGTGGCCGCGCAGATCGCCGGTTCGGTCGGGCTCGCAGGCTCGGCCAACATCGGAACTTCCGGCGCGATGTTCGAGGCGATTCACGGCAGCGCGCCGCGCCGCGCCGGGCAGAACCTAGCCAACCCGTCGGGCTTACTTTTAGGCGCGGTGATGATGCTCGTGCACATCAACCAGCCGGACGTGGCCGAGCGCGTGCACAACGCGTGGCTGCGCGCGGTGGAAGACGGCGTCCACACTTACGACATCTACGCCGAGGGCGTGAGCAAGCAGAAGGTCGGCACGCGCGAGTTCGCTGCCGCCGTCGTCGAACGGCTCGGACAGACGCCGCAGACTTTGAAGGCCGTCAAGTACAACGCGGGCGGCGGCACGGAGACGAGCACGGCGGGCGCGGGCAGCAAGGCGGTCGAGAAGAAAGAGTTGGTCGGCGTTGACGTGTTTCTGAATTGGACGGATGGCACGTCGGAGCAGTTGGGCGAGACGTGCAAGGCGCTCGGCGGCGACGATTTCAAGTTGAGCTTGATCGGCAATCGCGGCATCACCGTCTGGCCGCAGGGCTTGCCCGAAACGTTCCTCTCCGACCACTGGCGCTGCCGCTATCTCGCCGCGCGTGACGGCGCGACCGTCTCGCACACGCAGATCGCATCGCTTCTCCAACGCATCGCCGACGCCGGACTCGACTTCATCAAGACCGAGAACCTCTGCAACTTCGACGGCAAGCCCGGTTACTCGCAAGGTTAAAGCCGCCCGCGGGGCGCAGCCCTTCGAGGAATCTGCATGAAGTCGCACAAGATCAACTTACGCGCCGTGCTGCTTGCGTTGCTTTGCTGCACCGTCAACACGACAGTAGTTGCGTCGCGCGCACAGGGAGTTGCCTCCGACGAGTGGGTGAAGTTTGCGCCGCCGGATGAAGGGTTCACGGTGGTGATGCCGCGCGCGCCTTTCCCGCTCGCACAGACCGGCAAGGCGGGCGCGCTCGCCGTCGCGGGGCAGCGTTACAGGTTGCGCCATGACAACGCGGAGTACGCGGTCTGGTCTTTCAAGGCCGAGAAGCTTCCCGACGCGCTCCGCAAAGACGCTGAGAGTTACCTCGATCAATGTGCAGAGATCGCCTGGGACTTGCTGGTCGAGCCTTACTGGAAGAAGTTCAAAAATAGTGCGCCGGGCGAGTTGTTTAAATACAATCTGGCCTACGAAAGGGCGTCGCCTACTTCGGGTTACCCGAGCAGGAGCTATCTGCTCAATCTCGGCGACGAGCGCGGCCTGACGCACATCTACGCCGTCGGCTCGCGCGTCTATATCATCGCCGCGTCGGGCGCGCCGCGCGAGTCTGCGGGCGTCGAGCGGTTCGTTAAATCTTTCGCCCTGACTCTCCAGCCCTTGCCGGATGCGCCCGTCGTTGTCGCCGCCGCCGGAACGGGCATGGGGGTGGGGCCGGGACGCGGCGGCGAAGAAAGCGGCGCGGGCGGCGAGGCGAAAGCGCAGGAGACGAACTACAGCCGAACTTTCAGGTCGAGCGAAGTGACGCAGAAGGCGCAGATGCGCGCCAAGCCGGAGCCGTCCTATACGGAACCGGCGCGCAAGTTCGGCGTCACCGGCACAGTGCTCGTGCGCGCCGTACTGTCGGCCTCAGGCCACGTGGAGCGGGTGACGCCAATCTCGAAACTGCCGCACGGGCTGACACAGGAGGCCGTCAAGGCAGCGCACAAGATCAGGTTTGAGCCAGCCATCAAGGATGGCCGCCCCGTCTCGCAGTACGTGACTATCGAGTACAATTTCAACATCTATTGATACTGTGAAAGAAGAGTCGAAACAGAAAACACCCGCGAACGCCGCCGACTCGTCAGAGCGGCAACCGCTCGTCGCCGTCATCATGGGCAGCAAGTCCGACTGGGAGACGATGCGCGGGGCGGACGAGGTGTTGACGGAGTTCGACGTGGCGCACGAGTGCCGCGTCGTCTCGGCGCATCGCACGCCGCGCCTGATGGCGGAGTTTGCGTCCGGAGCGGAGGCGCGCGGGCTGAAAGTGATCATCGCGGGCGCGGGCGGCGCGGCGCACTTGCCGGGGATGGTCGCGGCGCAGACTTTGTTGCCGGTGCTCGGCGTGCCCGTCGAGAGCCGCGCGCTGAAAGGTCTGGATTCGCTGCTCTCCATCGTGCAGATGCCCGCCGGAATCCCGGTCGGCACGCTCGCCATCGGGCAGGCGGGCGCGCGCAACGCCGCGCTCCTTGCCGTCGCCATCCTCGCCAACGAAGACGAGCGTTTGCGCGAACGCCTGCGCGCGTTCCGGCTCGAACAGGAGCGACAGGTGCGCGAGTCGAGTTTGAGTTAGCCTGTTTTAAGTCGAGTATGCCTGAAGGCATTCACCACCGCAGGCACAGAGTACACGGAGCAAGTTCGGAGGAAACGCCTTCCCAACCTTCTTCCGCTCTCGTGCCCGCTCTGTGTTCTCTGTGCCTGCGCTGGCGAATGCGCTTCGATCAAACTGCCTGTTCACCATAATCGTGAATCACGCGCCCTCTTCCCGTTCAAATGCACAGACGCTCCTGCCCGGCGCGACCATCGGCGTGCTCGGCAGCGGCCAACTCGGTCGCATGTTTGCGATGGCCGCGCGCCGCATGGGCTATCTCGTCCACACCTTCTCGCCCGAAACCGACACGCCGACCGGACAAGTTGCTGACGTTGAAGTGACCGCCGCTTACGAAGACCTCGACGCCGTGCGCCGCTTCGCCGCCCGCGTCGAAGTCGTCACTTTTGAATTTGAGAACGTTCCGGCG